>DUJI01000079.1 GCA_013329855.1 Thermoplasmata archaeon
GGCGGAGCCCGCGAGCCCCGTGCTGCCCCTCCTGCCCGCCACGCCGACCATCGTGGGGATCATCCTGGCGGTCGTCGGCGGAGTCTGGGCCACGTACGCGTTCGTGGCCGTCCAAGTGCTGGGCATCCGCTCCGACAAGCCCGCCGACGACCGGAGAACCCGGCGCGCGAACTCGAGTCACAAGGTGGAGAAGACCATGGCAGATGAAAGCGAAGAGCCCCCGAAGCGTGTCTCCGGCAGTGCGAACGCGGGAAACCGTGCGACTCTGATCGTCGCGGCCGTGGCCCTCGTCCTCGCGGCGGCGGGCGTCGGACTCGGCGCCATGGGCGCCCTGACCCCGAAGGCCGCCACCTACACGCCGACGACCGTGAGTTTCGAGATGGCCATCGTCCCCGACATCCAGGGGGCGGGGTGGGACGCGTTCGTCCCGAACACCCTCGTCGTCCACGCGGGTGACACGGTGAAGATCACGGTCATCAACGCAGACGAGATGGACCACGGGTTCGAATTGGACACGTTCAACGTGAATGTGCACATCGATCCGGGCACGGCGACCGCGACGGGCGACGTGACGCCCTCTACGACCGTCATCACCTTCGTCGCGTCGCAGACCGGGACCTTCACGTTCAAGTGCAACGTGGTCTGCGGCGACGGGCACGACTACATGACGGGGACCCTCCAGGTGCTGCCCGACTGAACTCCCAACGGCGGGAGCGTGGACTCCCGCCCCTCTCCTTTCCTTCCGCGTCCCGCATCCGTTTCTCCCAAACCCTCATCTCATCCCCCGCAATCGGGAGCCCGTTCATGGACCTCGAAATGGACGTCCTCGTCGTGGGCGCGGGACCCGCGGGGAGCACGGCGGCGCGCTACGCGGCGGCCGGAGGCGCGCGGACCCTGCTCATCGAGAAGCGACAGGAGATCGGCACGCCGGTCCGCTGCGGCGAGGCCCTCGGGCGGAACTGGCTCGAGGCCGTGGACCTGACGCCCTCCTCCGCCTTCGTGGCCCGGGAGATCGCGGCGTCGCGGGTCTTCTCCCCGGACGGGACGTACCTCACCGTCTCCGGGTACGCGGGCGCGAAGGGCGGCTACGTGGTGGAGCGGGACCTCTTCGACCGTGCGCTGGCCAAGGAGGCGTCTCGGGCGGGAGCCCGGATCGAGATCAAGACGAGCGCCCTGGGCCTGTTGCGGGAGGGCGACCGGGTGGTGGGCGTGGTCTGCGAGCACCTGGGGGAGACGTGGGACGTCCGAGCGCCCGTGGTCATCGCGGCGGACGGCTTCGAGAGCCAGCTCGGGCGCTGGGCCGGAATGACGTCGCCCCTGCGCACGCGGGACCTCGTCTCCTGCCTTCAGGTCACCCTGGCGGGCGTCCGGGGAGACGCCGCCTACAGCGACCTCCATCTCGGGAGCGAGGCCCCCGGCGGATACGCGTGGGTGTTCTGGAAGGCGGAGGACGTGGCCAACGTGGGTCTGGGCGTCCCGCTGTCCCGCCTGAAGGACCGCGCGGAGGTCAAGCGGTACCTGGACGCGTTCATCGCGCGGCGGCCCGGCCTCGCGCGGGGCGAGCCCATCGAGGAGGTCGCGGGCGGCGTGACCACCTCGCTCCCCGTGGAACGGAGCGCGATGGCCGGCCTCCTCCTCGCGGGGGACGCCGCGCGGCTCATCGACCCGCTCACGGGAGCGGGAATCCAGAACGCCCTCCTGTCCGGCCGCCTCGCAGGTGAGGCTGCGGCGCGGGCCGTCCGGGAAGGCGACGCCTCCGGGGAGCGCCTGGCATCCTATGACCGGGCCTGGCGGTCCCGCCTCGAGGAGGATCTGGCTCGGCACTACCTCGTCAAGGAGGGGCTGCAGAAGCTCGATGACGCGGCGATCGACCGCGTGTTCCACGCCATTGCCGAGGCGGACCTGCGGCCCCTGACGGTCCCCTCCGTGCTCGACGTGCTGCGGGCCCGGACCCCCGAGGTTCTCCGGACCTTTGAGGGACTGGGGTTCTGATCAGGCCGGCTTGGGCTTGCCGCGGCGGACCTTCCGCAGCCTTCGCCGGCGCGGCACGTCAGGCAACAGGAACTCGTACGGGTTCTCTCGGAGGAGCGTGGTGGCACCCGGTACGGGCACGGCGTGTCCGCCCATATGAGCCGCTCGCGACGGTTATCCGTTCTGAGAGTGCCGCGGTCGAGGCTCAGTCCTTGGACAGGTCCTCGCCGCCCTCGAACACCTGCTGCACCTGGTTGTAGATCTCCTCGAATCCGAACAGGAGCTCCGAGGAGACGGGGAACAGACGACGGTACACGCCGATCGTCTCCATGCTCCGGAGGAACTCCACATCGAGCAGGGTCTTCGGCGTCGTGGTGTCCGCGAACAGGGCCTCGTACAGGGCGATGGGGTCCAGGGACCATTTCACGACCTGTTCGAGCTCCTCCTCGGGCAGGAGATCGGACTTGCTGAGCACGTTCATGAAGGGCAGCGCATGGCGGAACTGGACCGTCGCGCTCAGGAGGATGGAGGAGATGAAGCCGGAGGCGGAGCGGACCAGGTTCGGGTCGTTCAGGTAGACGAAGGCCGAGTCCTCGCGGCCGAAGGCGTCGATGATCGCAGGCCCCGACGAGCGGAACGTGAACAGCTCGATCTGGCCGGGCGTGTCGATGAGGAAGTAGCTGGTCTGGAACGTCTCGAGGACGTCCGCGATTTCCCGCGCGTTCAGCGCGAGCAGGTCCGCGGCCGCCACCTGGGCACCGTTGGGCCCGAGGCCCTGCTCCTGGATGATCTTGTCCAGGTCGACCCAGTCCTTGACGTCCACATCGGGGGAGTAGGAGAGGGACTCCGCGCCGGGGTCCAGGTTCACGGTCACGCAGTCGAGGCCCTGGGAGTTCATCCAGAGCTGGACGGCGTAGACCATGGTCGATTTGCCGCTGCCCGCGGTGCCGATGAAGTACAGGTTCCGGGCCATGGCTTTCGGCGGGCCAAGGTCCGCGCCCCAGATGAAGGTTCGGGCCTAGCCCGAGGCCACGCGCATCTCCACTCGCCGGCAACGACCGCAGGCGAAGAGCTCGAAGGGGAGCATCTGCTCTCCCAGTTCGGCCCATTCCCCGAACAGGAGCTTCCAGCCGCCGCTCGTCCCGCCCACGCGGAACTGCTCCACGCCCATGGACTGCAACGTCCCGCCGCACCGCAGACACACAACTGAGGGAACCGGGGTGCTCATGGCTCAGCCTCCACAACCAAGGATGGGCAAGGAGGTCCGAGGGCATGTGCCTTGCGCCGCGTAGGCGGGAAAAATGAAGCGGGCCTGAAGGGACTTTCGGGACCGCGGGGACATCCGCGCGGTCGGTTCGAACCCTTGACCTATCGGTGTCTCTCGACGGTCCGACAGGCGCGCCGATAAGAGCCGATCGCTCTACCTAGCTAAGCTACAGGCCCGCGAGGCCGCCTAACGTGCCCCGTTAGTTAAAGATTGCCGTGGAGGATCAGGATGCCAAAGGAAAACGGACCTCCTAGCGACCCCCAGCTCGGCGGTCCATCGGAAGAACTAAGTTTCCCGAGGCGCGTTTTGGGCGTGCCATGGACGTGGAGGCCCGGCGCGCGAAGGAGACGGGAGCCGTCCTGACCTTCGCGGGTTTCGTGGTGGGCATCGTCGGCATCAACCTGATCACGAGCTGCCGGCTCGGCTACGCGAGGGAATGCCAGGGACCCGCCTACGAGAGCACGCTCGGCTTCCTCCTGGCGTTCGCGGGCGCCTGCGCGGCCCTCCTCGGGATCGTGTACCTGCTGTCCCTCCCTCCCCGGACGCTGCCCGACGCCCCGGACGCCGTGTTCCGGGCGGCCGAGGAGCGCCTGCCCGACGAGGCCCTCTTCTGGGGACGCGTGCTCTGGATTGCGATCCTCTCCGCCGCTCTGGTCGTCGTCGAGGCGATCCCCATCTACTACCTCTACAACGCCACGGCCGGGACGTCCACCTTCGACCTGAATGTGCTCCTCGCCACACTCATCGCGTTCGGCCTCGGGGACGTCACCTTCATCGCGTTCATGGTGGTCACGTTCGACCAGGGCTGAGCGAGGTGGCTCACGCGCTCAGGGACCCCGTCCACGACTGCACGCCGACCAGATGGCCGACGTCCACCTGCCAGACCTCGAAGCGGTAGGCGCCCTGGCTCGTCGCCTGGATGGAGAAGTAGTCCCCCGCGCCCACCTGACCGTCGTGGTTCGCATCCGTGAACGACAGGGAGGAGGTCCCGCCGCCGAGGCCCGGGGACAGGCTCGCGACCGTCGCATTGTCGCGGTACAGGGTCGCATTGAAGAGGGAGAGGCTCAGGTCGTTCAGCGCGTACGTGACGACGATCCGCGGCGAGCCGCTCGTCGTGTTGACCTGCAGGGTGAGCAGGGTCGATGGCGGCGGGTTCAGGTTCTCCAGGTAGCGCGGGACGAAGACGATGGCGAGGAGCGCCATGAAGATCAGGCCGGCGGACAGCGAGGCGATGAGGAGCTTCGTGGCTTGCGGCGGCGGCCCTCGCTTCCGTTTGAACTCCGTCTCGGGGGGCTTCGGCCGGGGGATCTTCACGGAGCTCACTCCACGTAGATCGCGGGTCGGCCGGGGATGGCGTGGTCGGCCTTGCCGGCGGGATCCCGGCGCGCGGGATCGTCGCCGCGGAAGACGTCGACGGGGCAGCCTAGCTCCGAGGCCAAGAAGCCCGCGTTCTCGGCGAAGAGGGCCATCTCGTCGGCCACGACGAACCGCGCGGCCTCCTCGGGCCTCATGCGCCGCAGGTCGTCCGAGACCTTCTTCGCGTAAGCGGCCACGTCCTTGGCGCGATCCCGCATGCCCGGCTCGGCCAGGGACTTCTCCATGAGGACGTGCATGGCGGGTGGGCCCGCGCGCGCGAGCTCGAGCGCCAGCGCGCGCACGCGCGTTTTCCACGCGGGCGCGACGTATACCGCGACGCGTTTCGGCTTGAGCCCGGTGACCTTGAGGATCTCACGGACGTCGACCAGCGTGGACTGGAGCAGGGCCTCGCCCGCCTCGGCGGAGGGATCGATCTCGGCCGTACGGGGCTCGGGGTACCCCGCGGCGGAGACGAAGCCCCGTCCGCCCAGCTTCTGCCAAATCTCTTCGCAGAGGTGGGGTGTGAAGGGCGCGAGGATCTTCGTCTGCGTCTCGAGGAACCTGGTCAGGACGTCCGCCTGGGGCCGGCCGTCGGAGCGGCGAACGTACCAGGACCACGCGCCCTGGAGATCGAAGTAGCCCATGCGGAGGGCGGCCTTGTAGTTCAGGCCCTCCATGGCCGCGATCGTGGACTCCACCGTCCGATTCAACAAAGATAGGAACCACGCGTCAATCGTCCTTCGGTCCGACCGCACGGCATGCTTCCGCGTGGCGAAGGAGTACCATTCCGCGAGCCGATCGCGGCTCGCGTCCGCGAACCCCTGGTCGAAGCTCGGATCGTCCAGCCCGTCCCCCGCGTTCGCGCAGGTTATGCGCACGGCGTCGGCTCCCCACTCCTTCAGGGCGTCCCGCAGGTAGTGCACGTTCCCGTGGGACTTGGACATCCGACGGCCGCCCAGCTGGACGAAGCCGCTGATCCCGAAGCCGCGGGGCAGGAGCTCGGGCGGGAACACGGCCACGTGGTTGAACAGGCAGAACGCCATGTGATTCTGCACGAGGTCCTTCCCCGTGTTGCGCAGGTCGAAGGGGTACCAGTACGTGAACTCGCGCCGGAGGCCCTCGACCGCCTCCGCGGCCACGCCCAGACCAGCGGCGACGGACGCGGCGTCCCCGCGACCGAGGAACACGTAGTCGAAGAAGGCGTCATCCAGCTTCGCGGCCCAGGCCACTTCGCTCCGCAGCTGGCCTCCCTGGAGCACGTGGGCGATCGTGTAGTAGGCCATGTAGATCGTGGAGTCGGAGAGGGACTCGATGACCCAGTGGTCGTCCCAGGGCAGCTTCGTCCCGAGGCCCTTGTGATGGGAGCAGGCCCAGTCCGCGAGCCAGTCCACGACGTAGTCGAACTGCTTGCGGACCGCCTCAGGGTACAGGGTCATGTGCGTCAGCGCGTCGTGGGCCTTGGCCTTCCACGCCGGATCGCCGTACGCGAGGAACCATTGGTCCGCGACGACC
>DUJI01000260.1 GCA_013329855.1 Thermoplasmata archaeon
TCTTCACGTTCTCCGTGGGCATGTCGATCCAATGGTTCTTCACGTGCCAGCAGTTGCAGAACGAGCAGGTGAAGTTGCAGCGGCGGGTGAGCTTGAACGAGGCGTAGAACGGGTAGATGGCCTCCCCCGCCATCTTGTTCCGGAGGATGTAGGAGCCCACCTCCAGGAACCGTCGCTTGGGGAGCTTCCTCATGGCCTTCCACCTCGGAGAGCCGGGGCGGGGGGATAACCTTTTCCCACTCCCGCGGCGCGACGCCACCGCAGGAACGCGACGGCCGCCAGCAACCCGGCGGCCAGGGCCATCAGGAACTCGGGCGCATACAGGAGCGCCTCCAGGGCCTCGGGGAGGCGGATCAACGTCAGGGAGTAGATCACGGGGGGCAGCCGGAAGAACAGGAGGAAGAGGGGGATCCACGAGACCGACGCGGCCGCCACGGCGCCCAGGTTCCCGCCCTCCGCGGCGTAGAGACGGAGGCTGGACTCCGCGGCCGCGGTCAAGCACGCGACGAAACCCAGGAGGAGCAGACCTGTGGCCAGCGTGCCGTCGGAGAAGCCGACCGCGGCTCCGAGGACTCCGGCGAGGCCGAAGGCCAGTACCTGGAGGACGCGTGTATTGGCGTTGATCCAGCGGCGCGCGGCCAGGACGCCGGCCAAGGAGCCGAGGGCGAGCAGGGCGCCCGCCATGGCGGCGAGCTGAGTTCCCTCCAGACCGAGCCGGAGACCCAAGGAGAAGTTCCAGGCGACGACCAGCGCGGCGAGGGGGAACGCGAGCACGAACCCCCGCCTCCACGCACCGCGGCGGGCCGAGGTTTCCTCGACGGGAGTCGCTTCGCGCAGGAACATGAGAGGAGCGACGAGCACGAACGCCAGGAAGGCGAAGGAGACCGCGTCCAGGGTCACCAGGAGTCCGGCGGCGGATCCCAGGGTCACCGCGAGCAACAGGACCGAGGGCCGTACGCGCTCCCGTGCGATCACGGAGTCCAGGACGGCCACTGTGCCGATCGCGGCGAGGGCGAACGCCACGTTGGTCATCAGGGAGAGGCCGACGAACAGGAGGTCCAGCACCGCGGTCATCGCCAGGGAGAACCTCGGGTACGAACGATCCAGGTAGCGGCGGAGCGGCCGGCCCACGCCGGCGAGGACCACGCCCACGATGATCCATTGGTAGCTCCAGAAGTTCGCTGCGAGACCGGCGCGCACCGCGAGCAGGAACAGACCCGAGGCGGCGGCGAGGACGGGGAGGGCGAGCATCTCCCGGCGCCGGGAACGGAGGGAGAATCGGGAACCGCGTACTGCGGAGAGGCTCACGAGGGCCGCCAGGACGACGGCTAGGCCGCAGGCCACGACGGCTTCCGTCAGATCGACCTCCCGCAGGGTCGCGGACGCGAGGTACGCGTGGTACGCGGCGACTGACGGGTCCGCGGAGGGCGCGGGCGCGTCCAGGTATCCCTGGGCCACCGCCAACGAGGGAGCGAACAGCGCGACGGCGACGGGGTCCGAGCGCAGGGAAGCGAGCTGGGAGGCGGCGCGTGCCTCGAAGTCCTCCTCCATCAGGGAGAAGAGCTGCTCCGGGGTCACGACGACTAGGTTCCCGCCCGTGCGGTTGGAGAGCTCGTGGACCATGGTGGCCGCGTCGTGGAGGTTGAAGCGGAACGTGTACACGGTCAGCCAGAGGAAGTGGGGGCCTGCATCCCACGTGGCCATGGCGGCCCCGACCTTGGCCAGCAGGTTGTCCGTGGTCGTCCAAGCCTGGGTCGAGCGGATCACGGGGGCCGCGGTCCCGCCGCCCGCCTGCATCCACGACTCCTGGGTCTTGGCCTGGTCGTCGTAGTCAAGCACGAGGCCGCGCGGATGGAGCGCCGCCACGTACGCGGAGAGCGTGGCCGACGAGTACGGGATCTCCGACGCGACGAACGCGTTCAGGAGCCATGGGACGTCCATCCCCGTGAGACTCGCGTAGCGGGCCGTGGTCTCCAAGTAAGGCGCCAAGTCCCCCGGACCCAGGTGGTCCGGGTACAGATAGCCGGCGCCGCTGGGCGCCATGACGAAGCGGTCGTCCGGGGTCGCGGAGCTGTAGAAGTAGTCCAAGTAGGGAGGCGCAAGATCCGCGAGCACGGGACTCAGGCTCCAGGCGACCGGGAACGTCCCGCGCTCGGGCTCGGCCCAGAGGGTCCGCATGCGGTGGTCCACGAAGTCCAGGTTGTCGCCGTCAGGTACCGCGACGACCGCATACGTCTTGTTCTGGAGGGCCGGCGTCGCGGGCGGCGCGGACGGGCTGCGCACCAGATTCCGCCCGTACGCGGTGAGGACGCTCAGGTCCGGGACGTCCTCGGAGCCCACCACGGACTTCCCGTACTGGGACGCGAACTGGATGAACGCGTTCTCCTCGGTCAGCGTGGGGCTGTCGAACCAGCCCAGGATCGGGATGCCGCGGGGCGTGGCCGCGAGGACGCGCTGGGTGGACGCCAGCTCGCCCGGTGCGGCGAGGATTCCCTGGGGCTGGTAGAAGACGAAGGACCGGGTGGCGATCAGGTAGTCCCGCAGGGGAAGGCGGTCCGGTGGCAAGATGGCGAGCAGGTTCGGGCTGCATGAGGGATACAGCTCCGCCAGCGCACGGTCGTAGGCGCCTACTGCGTCCAGGGAGGTCCAGTTGCTCGTCCCGTAGTCGAAGAGGATCGGGAGGCCGAACGCGGCGTGGAGGAAGGCCGCCGTGTCGGGCCCCGCGATGGCCGCGTTCCGGATCCCCGCCATCATGGTGACCACGTTCACGGACTCGGGGCGGGCGGGATCGAAGACGACGAGGCCGCTCACCCGAGGGAAGTACTGCGCGTACACCCAGTCCCGGGTCACCTGGTCCGTGGTCACGTCGTAGCGGGAGCGGAGGAAGGAGAGCATAGA
>DUJI01000019.1 GCA_013329855.1 Thermoplasmata archaeon
CGCACAAGGGTGTGCGGATGATGCGCGGCGGTCTCCTGTACCGCCTGAGCGTCGGCCTGGCCGCCGTGGGGATCGCCCTGGGACTGAGCGCGGCCTCGCGGGTCCTGGGCCTGGACGCCATGGTCTCCGACAGCTTCCAGGTCATCGCGCTGATCGTCCTGTTCTTCGTGGGGTACAGTGCGTGGCTGACCGCCCACGCGATGCAGACCGAGGCGTGATCCGAGTGGGGGCGCAGGGCGCGTACGAGCGCATCGCCGCGGACATGCGGTCCATCTGGGGAGACATGGCCATCGCCATGCTCCGCAAGCGCCTGCGCGATGTGAACGCGGACCCCAACGCGCTGACCCGACGGGATCTGGAGAAGATCGTGGAGCTCCTGCGGTCCAAGACACTGCCCTCCATCCTCGGAGAGGAGGGCGCGGAGTCCAAGGCCAAGCAGTACCTGGCGTGGGTCGCCGACTCCGGATGATCGTCAGCGGCCCGCAAGATGGGAGGCCTTCACGAGCCGCAAGACCTTGTACATCTCCAGGTCCGACCTGGACCACGGGTGCAGGTCTGCGGGGAGCTCCGCGTCGATCGCCTCGCTCCGGACTTCGTGGGCGCCCTTGTCCAGGGAGACCCCCTCCGGCATCTCCGCCTCGAACTGGAACGTGAGGATCCAGTCCCCGCCCGCCGAGGACCGGACACCGAGGAGCCGGATGGTCCGCGGCGTCTCCCCTGTCTGCTCCCGCAGGAGCCGGGTCGCGCACAGCCTCGGATGGATCCCGTAGTCGAGGACTCCGCCCGGCAGCGTCCAGGAGTCACCGAAGACGGGGTCCCTGCGATGGTGGATGAGGAGGAGCCGGTCCTGGTGGCGCGCGAACACGACGCAGCGAAGCTCGAGACCGCCCGCGGCGGTTCCCGCTCCCACGGGGAACACCGCCTTCTCCACTTCTTCCATGACCCCGCGGCACCCCAGGGGCGACGGGCCCGATAAGGGTTCCGCGGCCTCGTCACCGCGGCTTCCGTCCCACGAACCAGGGCATGGGGTCGTTCGGCGTCGCCGGATCCGGCTTCGCGTGCCGGACCTGGAAGCCCGCCTCGCGCAAGGTCCGCCGCCACGTTGCGGTCGGGAACAGGCCGAGGATGTGCCGGTCCGTCTCGACGGTCAGTCGGCCATGGCGGCGGATCAGGTAGACGAACGTCGCCTCAAAGCTCGTGTCCCGCGGATCCGGATCGTACCGGTTCTCGATGAAGACCACCTCGACGCCTCCGCGGCGGCCCCGGATGGCCTGCGTCCAGTTCTGCTCGAACAGCTCCCGGGCATGCTCGGCGTACGACACGAAGGCTCCACCGGGCCTCAGGTGCCGGAAGGCCGTGGCGAACGCGCGGGCGAGGTCCCGGGGGGTCCGCATGTAGCCCACGGCGTCGGAGATCATCGCGCCGTCGAAGGTCCGCCCCAGCCGCACGGAGCGCATGTCGCCGCGGCGGTACGTCACCTCGGGGTTCAGGCGACGCGCCAGCCGGAGCATGGAGGGGCTGAGGTCTACGCCCGTGATCCGGACGTACTTCTTGAGGTTGGAGTCTACGTGGCCCCCGCCGCAGCCCAGATGGAGGACCTCGCGGACCTTTCCGACGGCCCCGGCCCGGAGGAAGTTCCAGAACTCCCGCGCCTCGCCGGCGTAGTGCTCTGGCGGACTGATCAGGGGCCACGTCCACGACAGGTCCGTGTAGAGGCGGTGCCGGCTCGGAGCCGCGCCCAAGGGATCGGCACCCTGAGGGCCAAGGTGCGGGATAGGGCTTCCGCCTCGCGTCTCACGCCGCGGGGAAGCTGACGGAGTGGCCCTCCGCCTGACGGCGCGTCTTCGCGGGCTGTCGGATGCGGAAGCCGCGGTCTTCGCCGTAGCGGCGCATGATGTGGAGGATGTATCGTCCCCCGACGCGGCCCGTGGCCACGACCATGGCCCGGACCGGCAGGGGGAGGTCGGTGAGGTCCCAGAGCATGGAGTCCATCTCGATGACCTCGTGCCGCCAGGCGCGGTACGCGATGTTGAACCGGGCCTCGTCGATCATCTCGTCGATGTTGTAGAACTCCTCGCCGCGGAGCGCGCCGATGGGGACGAAGGTCAGCGGGGCGGTCACGAAGTGTCCGTGGGGGATCTGCTCCATCCGGTCGATGAGGTCCACGGTCATCCACGCGTCCTCGGGCGTCTCCCCCGGGAGGCCCATGATGACCGTGAACGCGGGGAACCAGTAGTTCCGGTTCAGGATCTCCGTCCCCTGGACCACGATCTCGGGCCACTCCTCTGGAGTGAACGGCGCGGCTTTCCGGTTCAGCACGGCCTTGGAGAGCTTCGGGCTGCCCGTCTCGATGCCGCTCTGGATACCGATCCACTTGCCCGGGCCCGCGTGGACGATCTTCGAGAGGTCCTCGATGAGGCCCGGGTTGGTCACCGCGGCGCTCACCGTGCCGTGCGTGGGGTAGCAGTGGTCCACGCCCGGTTGCTTCATCACGTGGGCGAACAGCTCCTTGACCGCGTCCTCGTTGGGCTCGAAGGTCTTCCAGTTCTCCAGCTGGTAGAGGAAGATGTCGTCCGAGTGCAGCTGGATCGAATTGCCCTCCGGTGCCTTGGTGATCTGGGCGATCTCGTCCGCGATGAAGTCGAGCGGGAAGTACCGCGGGCGGCGGAGGGTGACCTCGCAGAACTCGCAGCCGCGGCCGCAGCCGCGCATGACCTCGACCATGTTGTGCATCGTGGGTCCCAGGATCTTGGGGACCTCCTCGACCCGGGGCGCTGTGCGGTTGTTGAACCGCAACACGGGCGGCGCGCTCCCGGTCCGCACCTGCTCGAAGATGTCCCCGATGAAGTGGTCGCACTCCCCGTAGACGAGATGGTCGATCCCGAGCTCCTCCTGGAGACCGGGCCGGTTGTCGAACTGCCATGCGCCCGGCCCGCCCAGGATGACCTTGTACGTCCGACCGGGCTTCTGGGCACTTGCGGCGAGCTCGAGGAACTTGGCCTTCGTGTACGGCGTCAGCACGCCGCCCATGGTGAAGGACATGCTCACGGGTCCCAGGCCCAGCGGGTCCATCGTGTGGAGACCGACGACCTCCGTGTCGTCCGTAATGTAGCGGTCGATGAGCTGCGGCGGCGCGACGACGACCTCGTCCCGGCCGAC
>DUJI01000178.1 GCA_013329855.1 Thermoplasmata archaeon
GGCGATGCCGACGCCCGTGTCCTCCACGGCGATGGAGAGGAAGTCGGGAAGCTCGGAAAGCCGCACGGTGACGGAGCCCTTCGTGGTGGCCTGGAATGCGTTCTTCAGGAGGTTGACCAAGACTTCGCGGATCTGGACCACGTCGATGTTCGCGAAGACGGCGTGTTCGCCCACCTCCGTGTGCAGGCCCACCCCGGGGCGCCGGTACGGGCCGACCTGCTCCAAGGCCGCGGAGATGACCTTGCGCACGTCCTCCGGGCTTCGGCGGGCGGTCCGATGCCGCGGGACGTCGAGGAGATTCGTGATGATCGCAGTTGCCCGGCGCCGCTGCACGCCGATCGCCTGCAGCTTGCGGAGAATCTCGGGATCCGTCTCCCGGCGGGCGATGCTGGAGGCCAGGAGGGAGATGTTCGTGAGCGGGGTGTTGACCTCATGCGCCACGTATGCGGCGAGCTGGCCCATGGACGCAAGCCGCTCGCTCTCGGACAGAACCTTCTCGATCCGCCGGCGCTCGAGGGCGTTCGCCACGAGGCTTGCGACCGCCTCGCAGAAGTAGACGTCGTCGGAGCTGAAGGCCCGTGCTTCCACGGAATGCACCGCCAGAAGGCCGAAGGGACCCTCATCACCGGGAATCACCACAGTGACCCCGCTTTGGATCCCCCGATCCGTGATGAGCGGGGGGACCTGGAACCGGGTCTCGGTCGCCATCTCCGCGGTGACCACAGGGCGGCCCGACGCCAGGGCGAAGCCCACCCATCCATCCTGAGAGGGGTTCGGGATCCGGGTGCCCAGCGGCAGATCCCATCCGACCTTCGCACGGAGGCTCACCGCATCGGCTTCGGGCAGGACCTCGAGAATCGCGGCATGGGATACCTTCAGGGTCCTCGCAAGCGCCTCGACGGCTCCGGAGAGCAAGGCAGGCATGAGCGGTTCCACGAGCGCTCGCTGGCCTAGCGCCGCGATCGCGGCGTGCTGCTGCGCACGAGTCTCGAGTTCCTGGCGGCTGCGCACGCGTTCCGTGACGTCCGAGGAAACGCCCACGTAGCCGATCAGGGAGCCCGCTCGGTCCCGAAGGGCGGTCAACGTCAGGTCCACGGGGAAGGTGCCGCCGTCCTTCCGGACCACGTTGCGTTCGCCGGCCCAGTGCCCGGTCTCGGCTACCGTCTTCAGCAGCGTCTCCGTGGTCTCCGGGGAGTCTGAGGTGAAGCCCACCGAGGTCACCGCCTTCCCGTACACTTCGGCAGGCTTCCAGCCGTACATGGCGGTCGCGAACTCGTTCCAGTACACGACCCGGAACTCGCGGTCGATTGCGATGACGGCGTTCCTCACCTGGCTGAGCAGGGACGCCTGGAAACGGATCTGATCAAGCGCCTCGTTGCGCTCCGTGATGTCCCGGTAGTTCATGACGACCGCGTGCAGGTCCGGGTCGTCGAGGAGGTTCGTTCCCACGGCCTCCATCCACCGCCAGGAGCCGTCCTTGTGCAAGATGCGGAACTCCGCGACCAGGCTCTTCCCGGGATGGGCCATGAGGTCCGCGAAGACCGGAGTGAGCTGGGCGGCGTCCTCCGGATGGACGTAGGCGAACCCCGTGTTCCCGAGGACCTCCTCCGAGGTGTAGCCGAAGAGTCGCAAGGCCGACGGGCTTTGCCACATCACGGTGCCGTCCGGCCCCAGAAGACTGATCCCATCAGTGATCTTAACAATCATCGCAGCGAAGCGACGCCCCGCGGCCTCGCGTCCCTCCAGGGCCTCCTTCGCTTCCGTGATATCCTCCACCATCCCCATGACCGAATCGGGTTGCCCACCTGGGGATTTCAGCCGAACCGCCGTGAGACGGGCCCAGAACTGCGTGCCGTCCTTCCGGACGTAGCGCTTCTCGATCTCGTAGCCGGACTGAGCGCCGCGGACGAGCGCTTGGAACGCTTTCTCGCTCGGCTCGACGTCCCCAGAGAACGTGATGTCGCGGATGTACTTCCCACGGAGCTCATCAACGGTGTACCCGGTCATGCGCTGGACCGCGGGGTTCAGTTCCCGCAAACGCCCCTCCAAGTCCGCGAGGATGATGCCCACGGGGGCTCCCTCGAACATCGTGCGGAACCGCGCCTCGGCCTTGCGCCGCGCCTCCTCCGATCGTCTCCGGTCGATTGCGAGGGCGACTTGGGAGGAGGCGAGCGAGAGGGTGGAGCGGTCCGCCTGGGTGTACCTCGTGCCTGGGCCGTAGCTCTGCACCGCGAGCACACCGAAGGTGCGGCCGCCCACCGCGAGCGGGACACCGAGCCAGTCGATCCCCTCGGCGCCCACCAGCTCCACGCCGCCTCGAGCCTCGAGGTTCCGGACCACCTCGGGCGAGGCGAGCAGGGGCTCCTCGGTTCGAAGCACGTACTCGGTCAGGCCCTTGCCCGCCTTGTACGGCGCGGGAGCGGACTCCTTCTCGTCCACGAAGTAGGGGAAGCTGAGCTCGTCCTTCGTCGCGTCGTAGAGGGCGATGTACAGGTTCGCCGCAGGCATCAGCTCGGCGACGATCCGATGGATCTCCCGGAAGAGCTGGGGCATGTCCTGGGCGGAGGCCGTGGCCTCCGAGATGTCATAGAGAGAGGCCCGCAGGCGCGCGTCCTGCCGTTCTTCGGTCACGTCCCGCAGGATCGCCAGGTAGCACGGCTGGCCCTCGACCTCGATGGGCTCCACGGACGCCCTGCCGTAGCGGAGGTCCCCGGACTTCGTGCGAAACGGGACGTCTTCGTCGTGGAGGGATCCGCTCGCGGTGATCCGCTGGAGGGCTCCCGCGGACAGCGCATCGTCTCCCAGGAAGTGGAGTTCCTGGAACGTGTGGCCCACCACGTCCTCCTTGGAGCGGCCGAGGAGGTGCAGCAGGGCCTCGTTGGCGTCCAGAAATCGGCCCTCGTCTCGCGTGGCGAGACCGATGGCCACAGGGCTCGCCTGAAAGACCTTCTGGAACCGGTCCTGGCTCTCCCCGAGCGCTTGGCGCTGCTGCTTGAGGCTGTGTCGCGCCCGCGCCGCGCGGATCTGCGCTTCGACCTCGGACGGCAGGATCTCGTTGTATCGGGCGGTCTTCACCAGGTAGCCCGCGGCACCCGAAGCCAGCGCGCGCACCGCGGTCTGTTCCTGTCCCGCGGTGACGACGAAGATCTTGGGGACCTCGGCCAGGCGCTCCGCCAGGACGGAGAGCACGTCGAACGCGGGGATGTCGCGGAGCCTCGAGTCGAGCACGACGACGTCGAATCGCTGGGAGAGCGCGATCCGGAGGCCTTCCCGCCCCGTGCCCGCCACGGTGACCCGGAAGCCGCGGCG
>DUJI01000137.1 GCA_013329855.1 Thermoplasmata archaeon
GTCGGGCGCGGCGGGCGGCCCACGCAAGGGCCCCGGAAGGGCCGTGACCGCCGGCTCGCCGGCGGAGTGCGACCGGTCGCTCACGGCACGTGTGCGGAGAAGGAGGGCCACGGCCAGGACGAGGAAGACGGCGGACACGAGCAGGATGCCCCACTCCAGGCCGCCCGGCGCGGAGGCCGCGGACGTCGTCCGGTTCATCATGGGGCCGCCGCCGTTGCCGCTCATCATGCCGGTCACGGACTCGTTCGTAGCGAAGCTGGCGAGGGCCAGCCCGAGTCCCAGGACGGCCACGAGGGCGACCACGACGAGGAGGAGGACCGAGGAATCGCTTTCCGGCATGTGTGGGGATGCACCGGACCGGACCGGTCTTAAGGGTTTGGCCTGTTTTGTTTGGGCTTCGACGGCCATCCGCGGTCCAGATTCAGGGCTCGCGACCGGGTGGGGGGATCTTGGGGGCCCGCGGCTGCCCGACCTCCAGCGTTCCGGGTGGCGCCTTCTCGGGAGGTGGTGCGTAGTCGTCCTCACCGAAGATTGCCGCGTCCGGAACCCAAGGCGCACGAGCGTCCTCGTCCACCGGCGGCAGGAGCAGTCCCCGGATGGCCAGCAGCGCCCCCGCGAACACGAGGATCCCACCGACGTATTCCAGCGGGACTTGGGATCCCGTTCAGGACGCCGCGACCGCTGCGCACCCGGCAACGGCCACGACGATTCCCGCGACGATCACGGACCGGCGCACGGGTCCGGCCTCCGGACGGGCCGATGTCTGCGTGACCACATAGCCCTCGCCGCGGGATTCCCGACCGGGACCGCCCGAGCCGTCCTAAGGGCCTCCGGGCNNCGTCGGATAGCCGTAGAACGGATAGCTATTGTAGCAGCTGGCCAAGGCGGCCGACGCCTGGCCCTGCTCGAACATGCCCATCCCGAACAGGATGACCCCGAGAGCCAGAGTGGCGCCACCGATGGCCACGAGCCCGCTGCGCACGACGGATCCCTCCGCCCTACCCCAGGCACCTCGAAGAGCATAAGGGGTTCGGTCCCTCGCCAGAATCCCGTGCAGAACGGGTCTCGCGGGGCGCGGCGTATGGCCAGGACGATACCTTAATATCGAGGCCGCCGCATCGCGCGCGTCGAAGGGAGCGGGAATGAAGAGCATCGATGCGATCGCGAAGAAGGCCCTCGAGTACAAGGAGAAGGGCCTCTCGGAGAAAGAGATCGCCGACGAGCTGCACCTATCCACGGAGACCGTGGTCTGGCTCCTGACGCGGGGGGTCAAGGGCGGGCAGCCGCCGAAGGACGTGAAGATCGGCTGGCGCTCCCTCGGGGTCTTCGGGAACCGCATCGGCTTCGTCGGCGCGGCCATGACGGACATCATCCTCGAGGAGCTCGAGAAGCGGTCGCTCGACGCGGACGCGATCGTGGGCATTGCAATCAACGGAATCCCCCTCGCCACGGTGATCAGCGAGGAGCTCGGCAAGGAACTCTGCATCTACCGCCCCAGCCAGGAGCGCCACGGCAAGGGCGGCGCGTTCTCCTCGAACTACGCGAGCGTCGAGGGGAAGAAGGTCGTCCTCGTGGACGACGTCGTGTCCACGGGCGAGACGCTCAAGGCGGCCGTCGCGGACGTCCACGCCGCGGGCGGGACGCCGGCCCTCGCCGTCGTCCTCGTCAACAAGACGGGCCACGACGACCTGGACGGGACGCCCCTGCGCGCGCTGATCCGGGCGCGGGCCATCGCCTGACGATTCATGACCCGCCTCACACCGGAGACCGTTCGAGTCCGGGCAGCGGCACTGATTCTGCTGGTCGCTCTCACGTTCTCCCTTGTGATCCTGGGCCTGGTCTTCTTCAGTTCGAGCGGATGGTTCTGGGTCGCGGCGGTCTTCATCGACGTGCCGATTTGGCTGCTTCTCGCAATCCTCGAACGCGCGGAACGCTCGGACGCTTGACCGATCGAAGGCGACCGCAAACCTTTATGCCGGGCTTCCTCTCCATGCCCTGCAGGCGATTCCGCTGACCCACTGGTACGACGAGCTCTTCCTCGACGCGAAGGCGTACGTCGGGGCGAAGAAGGACCTCGTGGTCAACGGTGGCCTCAGCGTGAGCGGCCTCCAGCACGTGGGCCGCCTGCGCGGCGAGATCACCCTGTCCCAGCTCCTGGTGCGCAGCTTCCGCGAGGAGGGCCGGAAGGCGACCCAGAGCCTCGTGCTCTACACCCAGGACGAGTGGAAGTCCAAGGAGGGCCAGCTCTCCCAGTTCCCCGGCGACGAGGGGAAGAAGTACGTCGGCCGCCGCTTGATCGACGTCCCGGATCCCAAGGGTTGCCACAAGAACTGGGTCGACCACTACTGGACCGACTTCGGCGGCGTGCTCGATCGGTTCACGCCGGACATCCGCATCGTCACGACGACGGAGGCATACAAGAACCCGGCGATGCAGGCTGTGGTCCGCGACCTCGTGTCTCGCCCGGGCGAGGTCCGCGTCCTGGTGAACAAGTACCGCGAGCGCCACCCGTACCCCAAGGGCTGGCTGCCCTTCGAGGCGTTCTGCGAGGCCTGCGGCAAGATCGGCGCGAAGACGGTCGCCCTCCGCGGGGACACCGCGGAGTACGAGTGCCCGAAATGCGGGGGCAAGGGGACGTCGTCCGTCGAGAAGGGCAAGCTGAACTGGCGCCTCGAGTGGGCCGCGCTCTGGAAGGTCTACCAGGTCGACATCGAACCGTTCGGCAAGGACCACGCCACGCCAGGCGGGTCGCGGGACTCGTGCAAGGAGGTCTGCGAGACCCTGCTGAGGACCCGCGCGCCCATGGGCATCCCGTACGAGTGGGTGGGGCAGGCGGACCACGGGAAGGACCTCGGGGACATGGGCTCCTCCGTCTTCATCGGTTTCAGCCCGCGGCAGTGGATCGAGATCGGCGATCCGGAAGTCCTGCGGTACGTCTACTGCTTCAACCCGGTCCAGCGACGCGTGCTCTTGGATCTGACGCGCGTGGATGGGATGCATGACACGTACGACCGAGCGGAGCAACTCCACTTCGCGGACGAGCGCGAGGGCGACGAGGACGATCAGGCCCGCTCCTATGCGCTCGCGCAGCTCACGCCGGCACCCGAGGAAGCGCCGTTCCAGCTCTCCTACCGTCATGCGTCGTTCCTGGCCCAGATCAGCCCCGAGGAGGACCGCCTGGACTGGTGCCTGCGACGGATGCGGGACACCGGCCTGTTGGACCAGGACCTCACGGACTGGGAGCGGGCGCGGGTCGCGCGTCGCCTCGGGCAATCCCGGCTCTGGGTCGAGAAGTACGTTCCCGAGAACAAGGTCGTCCTCCTGGAGAGCCTGACGCCTGAGGTGGAGAAGGCCCTGGACGACAACGACCGGGCCGCGCTCCGCGCCTATCTGGACCGGGCCGCGAAAGCGGAGTGGACCGAGGAGTCCATCAAGGACTCCATGGTCTCCCTGACCAAGGTGGGCAAGCTCCCCGTGGACACGAGCCGCTTCTTCCGCGACCTCTACCTCGTCCTACTGGGGAAGGAGCGCGGACCGCGTGCGGCTCCGTTCCTGGCGGTCCTCGAGAAGGACTGGGTCCTCCGACGGCTGCGGGAAGCGACCGACTGATCGTCCCGCGGGGAACGCCTCATTCCGTCTTGGCCAGGACGGCCACGTACACGGGTCCCTCGCCCGGGAGGAACTCCTGGATTCGCCATCCCGAGCCCCGAAGGAGTCCCCGCATCTCCGTCTTCGACACGAACAGGTAGTCGAACCACGGCGTGACGTAGCCCTGGTAGCGCACCCGGATCCGCACCTGACCGGCCATGCGCCCCCGCGCGAGGTTCTTCCGGTGGTAGGCCAGATGGAAGGGATTGTCCGTGTCCCGCGGGTCGAGGCTCTCCGCCACGATGTGAGCATCCGAGCTCGTCATGCGATGGAGGCGGAGGAGCATCCGCTGCGCCTCTCGGCGGTTCGCGAACAGCCCGAAGTTGTTCCCCAGGAAAAGGACCGTGTCGAACGAGTCTCGGCGGAACCTGATCCCGCCGAACGGCGTCGCGCGGACGTTCCGGAGGCCGCGGAGCTTGCAGACCTTGACCGCGAGGGGCGAGTTGTCGATGCCCATCACGTCGAGTCCTTTTCTCTGGAGATGGAGGGCCACGCGGCCCACCCCGCAGCCGACGTCCAGGATTCGGCCGCGCGCGTAGCGCATGGCACGCTTCTCACAGGCGGGCCAACGCCGGTACGGCTCGAAATAGGCCCGCGGTCCGCCGCTCACCTCGACGTAGCCGTCGTCCCGCTCGATGATCTCGTGGACCTGCTTTCCGTGGTGGAAATCCCAGTCCAGGTGCCCGACCGCGTCCTGCTCATCCCGCATCGTCACGACCCAAGGGGCATCGCCGGCTCCCGTTTTGAGGCTGACGCGGGCGTACGCTCCGGTCGGAAACTCAAAATACGACCTCCTTGTTGAATCGGACCCGCAGCCCCGTGGTCTAGCGGCCAATGATTCGAGGCTCTGGATCGGACCGGCTCGGTCCGAGGGGAGACCTCGCGACGGCAGTTCGAATCTGCCCGGGGCTATCC
>DUJI01000045.1 GCA_013329855.1 Thermoplasmata archaeon
CCCGCCTGGGAGGTCCACGCCAGCTGGACGTTGTCGAAGCCGCCCACGGACTGCGAACCCGCGCCGCCCGCGTAGGACGCGTACATCGCCACCTTCAGGTAGTACGTGCCGGGACTCGGAACGCGCCCCGTGATTGCGAAGTTGGCCAGCGGGGTCCAGCCGCGGACGGTCGTGATGGCCCCGGAGGTCCAGCAGGGTCCCGAGCCGGACGACACGCAGTTGGAGGGCACCAGCGGCGGGGCGCCGTTCGTCGTGTCCACGAAGGCGTAGAACGTCACCCCACTCGTGGCCCCGTACGCGGTCAGGTCATAGTTGAGGGAAAGGTTCACCGTGAACGTGGGCGATCCGCTGACCGTGAAGGCCTGGTACCAGTATCCTGCCACGGTCTGGCCCGCGACGACGGGCGTCGTGATCTGCACGTAGGAGTTGGGGTTGCCGCCCGTGCTCTGCGGCGACGCACCCGTGGCGTTGTACGCGCTCGCGAAGGTCCAGCCCGACGCGGACGTGTCCATGCCCGGGTTGGTGCTCCCGCCCGTCTGGAGCGGGATGTTCAGCAAGGCTTCACGGAGGCTCTCGTAGCTCCCATCCTGGGCGTACGTCGAGAGGTACGTCCCGGACGTGATGTTGCCCGTGGCCGTGGTCTCGGCGACCGCGAACCAGTTGTCGTCGATCCCCGTGTTCTGGAAGCGGCCGTAGCCAAGGTTCGGATAGTACTTCAGGTAGCCGCCCGCACCGCCCACCGCAATGTCGTTCCACCCGTCGCCGTTGAAGTCCCCCACGCTGATGCCGTTGATCTGGGAGCCCGTGGTGGGCTGGTGGACGAAGACCGTGGACCAGTTCCCGTTGTTCGCGTAGTACCAGATCCAGCCGTTCGTGCCGCCGCAGATGACCTCGGGAAGACCGTCGCCGGTCAGGTCGCCCGTCGTAATCGCGTCGCAGGCCACGGCGGGTCTGTCATGGTACACAGGGAGGTAGACGACGGCGCCGGTCGCATCGACGGCGCGGCGGTAGATCTCCACGGCGTACCCGGACTTCGCCTCGAAGCTCTCCGCGGCCCCGAGCGTCCCGTCGTGCCAGAAGTCCCCGAAGGCGACCTGGACATTGTTGGAGCTCGGGCACGTGCTTCCGGATCCCGCGACGCCCGAGATGGACGTCCCGGCGTAGCAGTAGTCGACCCGGAGCTTCTTCCACAGGTCGAAGCCGTTGTAGTCCTGGTAGAAGTAGGCGTAGTCCTTCGTGCCCCAGGCGCTGTTCGTGCCCTCCGTGTTGCCCGTCAGGATGTCCATCTTGTAGAGAGGAGCCTGGACGACGATCTGGCCCGAGACGCTCGCGTAGGACTCATCGAAGTCTCGGATCGAGGAGATGGTCAGCGCGTAGTTCTGCAGCCCGGCGACCCACGGGTCCTGGTTCACGCGGGCGAGGTTGATGGCGAACCGGTAGCTCGTCGAGCCGCCGTCGCTCCAGATCGCGATGACCGAGCTCCCGCAGGATCCGACGGGCGGACAGATAGGCAAGTTGGAGTAGATACCGTTGGTCGGCGCCCGGTTCAGTTCCTGGCCGCCCGCGAAGTCCTGGATCAGGATGTTGCCGAAGAGGACCTGGCCGCCCGTCTCGCCCGTGTTGTTCAGGTTCACCGTGAGCATGTTCACCTGCACGTACACGATCGCGGTCGAGCTGAACTGGCTCGCAGGATGGATGAAGTACGGGTCCGAGAACGTCTGGATGGACGGGAACGTCCGAAGGGTCCCGGTGTTCGAGGTGATGTTGATGGAGTCCGTGGTCGTGAAGCGGTCATTCGCGCTGTCCGTCAGGAGGACGGAGAGCGGATAGTTCGCGAAGTAGTAGTACCGCGGGTACTGGGGCGGGGTCGTGTAGAAGTTCGTCCCCACGGTCGCCGCGTCGTTCAGCTTGAACCGGTACGTGTAGATGTAGTACCCGTTCACGAACTGGAAGAAGCTGAACGCGGAGGTCGTGGAGGGCAGGCTCGCAGGGCCTACGGTCTTCGAGACCCCGTAGACGACGTCCTGAGCCGGGTTGCCGCTGAACGGGTCCAGGAGGTGGAACTGGTTCACGCCGAAGACGTTCTGCAGGCTCAGGCTGCCCACGACGAGGACCACGGTCTCCCCGCCCTTGAAGGTCCGGCTGGGGGTGGCCGCATACCCGTACGTGTCCCACTGGGTCGCGTTGAAGATGTTGTACCCCTGGTTGCCGTTCCAGCGCAGGTTGGGCGGACGGCCGCTGCCGCCGTAGCCCGTGCCGTTGCCCTGGGTCGTGGTGCCAGGCAACACATGGAGGATCATCCGGGTCGTCGTCGTGTGGCCCTTGATGTCCGTCGCGTTGAGCAGGACGAGGGACCCGTCCATGCCCGAGTAGGCGTAGCCCGTGCACGCGTTGTCGTACATGCTGAAGATTCCGTCGTTGGCCGACGCGTCGCCGTGGGCCGGGGAGCCGTCGTCATACATCGGCTTCGCGCAGTTCGGGGCGCCCGCCCGGCCGTACCAGTACGTGACCGTCGCGGTGACCGTGGCCACGGGGTTGTCCGGGGACGAGATCTGGGCGAGGATGAAGAACCCCTTACCGGTGACCGGGGTGATTGGCGTGCCCGAGCTGGACTGGGACGCCCACACGTTCAC
The DNA here is from genome assembly GCA_013329855.1 of Thermoplasmata archaeon. Classification (GTDB taxonomy): domain Archaea; phylum Thermoplasmatota; class Thermoplasmata; order RBG-16-68-12; family RBG-16-68-12; genus RBG-16-68-12; species RBG-16-68-12 sp8695u. The sequence continues at coordinate 2,634 of DUJI01000045.1, forward strand.
GAACACGGGGGGCCGCGTGCCCGTGGGCGGGTTGAGCGTCGCGCTCCAGACGACCAGGCTCCGCGTGAGGTCCACGATGGTCACGCTGATCGTATCTTGGACCCGGTACGAGGTGTTGTAGTAGGAGAACCGCTGGCCCACGCTCCAAGCCGTGCCGGGGCCGTCCAGCAATCCGTACTTGGTCGTTCCCGAGACGGTGCGGAACGTGGCGAGATGGACCACGCTCGTGGACGGCGGCGCGCTCCCTTTCTGATCCGTGATGTAGAGGACCGTCTCGCCGGCGGGCAGGGACTCGCCGCCGACATGGGTCAGGTTGATCCAGTCACCCGCCTCGAGCCCCCCGTCGTACTGGGGGATGAGGCTGCTCTGGATGTCCACGCGCGTCTGGGCGACGGGCGTCGGGATGCTCGAGACCCAGATGATGATCGTGGAGAACAGGACCACGGTCATGGCCAGGATGAGGATCGTGCCGACGACTTCCGAAACGCCCGATTCGTCTTCTCGCAGGACGACTTTCATGGAGTGGCCTCCCGGTGGGCGGGGAGAACAGCGGCTCACGCGACCCCACGCTATATAAAAGCATCGCGGTAGTTACCGTGCGCTGATAGCAGCGGTCCATTTGGACCGAGAAATCTCCAGGAATCTCATGCGGGTGGGCTCGTGATTCTCACGTCGGCGGAACGGATCCTCGTGCATCTGCACGGGCAGTGGAACGTGCGGGAGCCGGGTCGCGAGATGACCCAGGCGGGCATC
>DUJI01000266.1 GCA_013329855.1 Thermoplasmata archaeon
TCGTCGGCCCAGAAGTACTTGGGGAAGTAGGCCTCGTACTTCTTCCAGTAGTACTCGGACGAGCCTTTCGCCCCGACTTCGGGTTTCCTCGGCTTCCCCATGCGCTCCGCCTTCGCGTCGGGTAGACGGCGCTCCGCATAGAGCTTTTGGGTGGGCCGAATTCGCGATCGGGTTTCACGTCGCGGGAGGCGTGGGTGGGGACGCGGGTGCAGCCGCGCCTGCCGGTGGCGCGTGCTTCCGGCAGTAGGCCATCCACTTCATCCCGAACTTGTCCTTCCCGAGCATGAGGTCCGCGGCAAGGATGGCACGGGCGATCTCGGGCTCCAGGGGATTCGCGATGGACGCGGTGAGTCCGAGGGGCATGCCGAGCTCGATCAGGGAGGCGGTCAGGGCGGGCCGGTCAGGCATGCCGAAGCCCACGTTCCCCGCGCCGAGGGAGATGTTCACCCCGAGTTCCTGGCGGACGAGGCGGACCGTGTCGAGGGCCACGCGGCCCAGCGTGCTGTCCGCACCCACGGGCATGCAGATCGTGTCGATGATCACGTCCTCCGGCGGGACCCCGTAGTCGCCCGCACGCTTCACGATCTTCCTAGCCACCGCGAGGCGCACCTGGGGGTCCTTGCTGATGCCCGCTTCGTCGTGGGTGATCCCGATCACGGCAGCGTTGTACTTCTTGATCACGGGAAGGAGACGGTCCAGGGTCTTGTCCTCTCCGGTGACCGAGTTGATCAGCGCCTTGCCCTTGTACGCGGGGAGTGCGGCCTCCAGGGCATCGAGCCTCGACGAATCCAGGCACAGGGGAACGTCCACCGTCTCCTGCAGGACCTCCACGGCACCCTTCAAGATAGCGGGCTCGTCGGCGCCGGGCACGCCGCAATTCACGTCGATCATGTGCGCGCCCGCCTCGACCTGGGCGATGGCGTCGGCCTTGGCTCGCGTGTAGTTCATGTTGCGGAGCTCTTCGGCGAGCTTCTTGCGGTTCGTGGGGTTGATACGCTCCCCGATGACGACGAAGGGGTCGTCGGGGCTGATCACGACGGTCTTCTTGGCAGATCTGAGAACGGTCTTCATCGACTACCCTCCTAGGTTCCTCGAACGGGCGAGACGGACGCGGCGGAGACGGGCACCGCGATGGGGGCCGGGACGGGCGCCTCGGGCGGCGGCCTGGGTGCCGCGGTCGCGGGCTGCAGGTGCGCGTCCCGCGAGATTTTGGCCACCGCGGACTCCCAGGCGATGGGCATGATGTGGAAGCCGGCGATGCCCGGGATCTTGCGGATCTCCTCGATGATCTCCACGCAAATCGCGATCCCCTCGGCCTCCCGCTTCTTCTTGTCGTCCCCTGCGGCTTCCATGCGACGGACGAGCCGGTCCGGCACCTCCATGCCGGGCACCTCGTCCCGCATGAACGTGGCCGCCTTCACGGAGCGGATCGGCGCGACGCCAGCGAGGATGGGGACCTTCTTGTCGATCCCGAGATCGTGGACCCGACCCATGAACTCCCGGAACCGGTCCACGTTGAACACAATCTGGGTCTGGACGAACCGCGCACCCGCCTGCACCTTCTTGCCGAGGCGCACGGGACGATACTCGTAGGGTGGCGCGAAGGGAGCCGCCGCGCATCCCGGGAACAGGTCCGGAGGCGGCTTGATTGCGCGGCCGCTGAGGTACGTGCCCGTCGTGGTCAGATGGTTGGCCACGTCGATGAGGGCGATGGAGTCGATGTCGTACACGGGCTTCGTCTGCGGCTGGTCGCCGTGGATCATATGATCTCCGGTCAGGCAGAGGATGTTCCGGATGCCGAAGAGGTTCGCGGCGAGCATGTCGCTCTGGAGTGCCATCCGGTTCCGGTCGCGGCACGTCATGTGGAGGATGGGATCGATTCCTTCCTGGGCGAGAATCGCGCAGGCAGCGATCGGGGCGGCGTGGACGACGCCCCCCGTGTTGTCCGGCACGTTGACCGCGTCGACGTAGTCACGGACCAGCTTCGCGCGCTTGCGGACGTCGGCGGGATCCGTCCCGTCGGGGCTGCCGATCTCGCAAGTGACCACGGGGCGTCCCGAGCGCAGCGCACGCTCGAGGCGTCCCCGGTAGGACTCGGCCGGGATCATGGTCATTCCTTCTCGTTCGCCTTCACATCCCCGGGAAAACCGGCCACCGCGTTAAGGATAGCGGAACTGCCCTTGCGCCGCCAATCCAGCGGCGCATGGAGCCGAACGAAGAGGTATCGGCCCGGGAGGTACCGGGACCGACGCTCCGCCTTGAGCCACACGCACTCCATCTCGGGGCGGACCTCGCAGTGTCCGTTCATGCGGACGCCGCCGCAGGGGCCGTTCCGGAGCTGCTTCGGGCAGTTCATGGGGCAGGTGTACCCGTTCTCGTGGAGGAGGCATTGGCCGCACATGTTGCAGCTGAAGAGAAGCACCTTCGCGGAATTCTCGAACGGGGCCATCGCGCGGTTCAGCTGCTCGTTCACCCTGGGATGCTTGCGCAGAACCCGCCCGAACGGCTCTAGCATCGCGGGTACGTGCTCTCTCGAATCCATGTTCCACCTCCTGGCGGCGTCAACGTCGTCCGGGGCCGCCGGCGAAGCGGAGCATGGACGCACGTTCCTCTCAGCGGTGAGAACGTCCCCACGTCCGTCATCCTAGCGGCCTCCCGGAGATTCGAGCGGCTCAGGATTTATTTAATGTCTCCCTAATAGCAGTACGAGTATCCCCGGACTCGTTGAAGGAACGGAATGGGAACGAAGCAAGTCGGCCGTGCGGGGGTTCTCAGCTACGTTGAAGTGCAGCTGGGGGATTCGGGAATCGATTCCTCGTGTCGGGGAGCCTCGGACGCATGCGACCCGTGCTGACAACCGTCGGGAGCCTACCGCCCTTCTCGGGATCGGCGGACCAGGCGCTCAGCAAGGCTGTCGCGCTCCAGAAGTCGCACGGATTCGAGATGCTCACGGACGGTGAGCAGCGAGCGGACATGCTCTCGTACTATGCAGGAATCCCTGGCGTCCGGGAGGAACGGGGGGTTCCGCGGATCGTCGATCGGATCCGTCCGCTGGACGACCCGGCCCGCTTTCCGAAGGTGCAGGACCTCGAACGGCTGAGGGCGCTGTATCCGGAGGCGCGGTTTAAGGTCAGCCTCACAGGACCTGCGACGTTCCTCCTGGCGTGCGCGGCCGGCGGCGCGGGGCCCGCGTACCGAGGGCCGCTGGACCCGGCTCTCCACGACGACCTCGTCGCCGCACTGGTCCCCCTAGTGCGGGAAATCGCCCGGCGCGGGGCGTGGCTCCAATTGGACGAACCCATCCTGTCCCAGGGGATGCGGGACTACGGCCCGGCGCTGCGTCGGCTCGAGACCCTGGCCTCCGAGGTGCCGAGGGAGCGCGCCTTCCTCCACGTGTGCGGAGGGCACGCGCGGTCCAGAGCGCTCGACGCGCTCCTGACCCTGGAGCACGTCGGCACCCTGAGCCTGGCCTTCGCGGGCCGTGTGGAGGCGGAGAACCGCTCGCTTCTCGATCCGCGACCCTGGGCGGACCATGGCATGGGACTTGGCGCGGGAGTCATCGACGTCCAGGTCGCGCGACCTGAAGAGGTGATGAGCCCGGACGCGGTTGCGCATCTCTTGGAAGACATCGTCCGGCGCGTCGGCGTGGAGAACGTCGCGTCCGTGACGCCGGACTGCGGGCTTCGGGCCACGACGCCCGAGCTGGTGCCCACGCTCCTCGAGAACCTCCGCCGCGGGTTCGAACGGACATTCCCGACTGTAAGAGCTTAGCCTTCATACACCTGCAGCGCCTCGCGGGGGGAAGAGGCTCTCCCATGCAAGGCATCCGGAATCCCGCACGCCTCAAGGTACTCTCCGACGAGCAGGTCGACGCGATCCATGAGGCGTCCCTCACGCTACTCGAGCGGACCGGAGCGCGCTTCGACAGCCCGGACGCTGTCCGGCGGCTGAGGGAAGGGGGGGCGTTGGACCACCCGTCCCGGAAGAACGTCCTCACGTTCCCTCGGAGTGTCGTCGAGGACGCCATTCGGAAGATCCCCCGCTACGCCACGTACTGCGCCCGGGACCCGAAGAACGACGTCACGTTCGACGGCGAACACTCGTTCGCCCACGCACTCGGAGGGAATCCCGCAATCCTGGACGCCGAGACGGGGGAAATCCGCAGCTCGACCCTCGCCGACGTCGAGGCGACCACGCGGCTCCAGGACGCGCTTAAGAACTGCCACACCGCGTCGCCGCTCGTCGTGGCCACGGATGTGCCGGGACCGCTTCTCGTGATCAAGACGGTCGAGGCGATGATCCGGAACACCTCCAAGTGCGTTCCGGGGTACGCGCTGCGCACGCCCGAGGTCGACGTTCTCCTCGAGATGGGTGCTGCGGTGGCCGGCGGCAGGGAGGAACTCCGACGGCGGCCCTTCTTCACCCTGTACGGGTCCCCGAGCAGCCCGCTGACCTACGACGGCCATGTGTGCGACGTGATGCTCCTGGCCGCGGAGCACGGCATCCCCGTGGACATCGTGCCGTGCCCGATCGCCGGCGGCACGGCTCCTCTCTCCCTTGCCGGCGGGCTCGCGCAGCAGAACGCGGAGCTCCTGGCGGGCGTCATGCTCCTCCAGACCGTGGACCCGAAACTCCCGAGCCAGTACTCAGGCCGTCTCAGCCTGCTCGACCTCCGCTCGGGGAAGAACCTCTGGGGCCTCCCCGAGCTCGGATTGGTGTCCGCAGCCACCGTGCAGATCGCGCACCGGTACCACATGACCGCGGACGTGTACGGGGTGACCACGGACGCGAATGGCTGGGACCTGCAGATCGGGCTCGAGCGGATGATCGCGGCGCTCCCGCCCGCACTCGCGGGAGCCGACAACCTCTCCGGGATTGGCGGCGCATGGGAGAACGCGGGCTCCCTGGAGATGGCGGTGATCGACGATGAGATTTACGAAGACGTGTTCCGGATGGTCCGGGGCATCGAGGTGGACGAGGACCGCCTCGCCCTGGATGTGATTGACAAGGTGGGCCCCATGGGCAACTTCCTGGCTCAGCGACACACGATGAAGTACCTGCGCGAAGGGGAGATGCGCAACTCGCCTCTCTGGGACAAGCGGACCATGGACCGCGCCCGCCAGGAGGGCATCCGTCCGATCCAGGACGCCGCCCGCGAGAAGGTCCGCCGGATCCTGCAGGAGCACGCGGTGACGCCGCTGGACCCCGACGTGGACCGCGAGCTCACTCGCGCCGTGACGGAAGGCGCCAAGCGCCTGCTGAAGGCTGCGTGACGCCTCAGCCCGCGTGCTCCTTCTCGTACGCCTTGATCAGGGCGTCTCCCTGCCGCAGGGTGTCCTTGTCCAGCGGGCGTACGTTGTGGTCCTTGACCAGCTTCTTCGCGATCCCGCGAGCCTCCGGAATCATCCGGCTCGACAAAGTCGCTTGCCATCCGAGTTTCGCGCGGTCGCGGAAGAAGAGTTCCTCCTTGAACTTGCGGAGGGTGTGCGGATGCGACAGGAACGTGTTCCCGTGGCCCACCGCACGCACCACGTCGAGCGCCACGCTCTCCTCGTCCACGCTCACATCGCGCATGAGGGAGCGGATGTCCTCCCAGATCGCGGCATCCAGGATCAGCATCTCGTAGGAGCCGCCCTTGGCATGGTCCAGCCCTCCCATCCCCGCAGAGAGATCCGTCCCACCCATGGCGGACACCATGATCGTCGCCAGTTCGGAGAACGCCGGGAGGCCCATCTCGGTCCCCACCGCCGCCCCCCAGCCCGAGGTCATGCAGGGCAGCTTGTAGCGGCGTGCCATCTGGACCGTGGCCGCCGCGATCATGGACGTCTCCGGCGCGGTGTAGTCGATGTAGCCCGTCTTCATGTCCACGGGCGTCGAGTCCGACGTGTAGATGTGCGGGCATCCCGGCGCCGCCACCTGATCGATGACGAGGCTCGCGAGATTCTCCGTGTTGACGTTCGCGATGGTCCCTGCGACGGTCACGGGGCTCGACGCCCCGGAAAGAGACATGGACATGGAAAGCACGGGCACGCCCGCCTTCGCGAACTCCACCTGGGCCTCTACGGCGACGCCGTTGAACGTGAGGGGCGCGGTGGGACACGAGACGACGGACATGATCGGCCGCCTCCGGGAAGACCGGCTCATGGTGATCGGCACGGCGGCGAGCGCGATCTGGGCCTTCGCGTCGTCGGCTCCCGCGACCGTGATACTCTCCACGTGCTTCGTCGTGTTCTGGAGCGTGACCCACAGCTCATGGAGCCCATGGGACACCTGCGGGACGTCCGTGGCGGTCAATGAGGTCCACAGGTAGTCGATGGGATCGAGCGCGTCCGCGAGCCGCGAGAACTGCGCGAGATCCTCGCGGGTCGACGGGTGGTCCTTCCCGGTCTCCAGGTCCGCGATGTGGACGGCGAGGCCGTTCGTCGCGGTGAAGGGCCAGCGGTCCGTGGGGATCTCGAAGTCCCGCTTGGAATCGCGGGCGGCATAGCGGATGCGCTTGGGCGCCTTCTTCAGGGCGTCCTTGACCATGGACTCAGGGATCTTCGCAATCTCCGAATTCAGGTCGACCTCCGCGCCGGCCTCCTGGAGCATCTGGAGCACCCGGGGGCTGTGGATCAGGACGCCGATGTCCCGCAGACTCTTCAGGCTCTGCTCGTGAATCAGGTCCTCTTCGCCGCGCTCCAGGAATCTCGTCCGCAGTACCGCCATGGTGTTCACCTCCTGTCGTGCCGAGCCACCGAGCCCGAGGGTGGCGCCGCGGCCCCCCCGTGTCTAGGAGTCCCTGCGGGCCCTCGCGTCCCCGAGGCGTCCCGGGCGGGTAGACGCAGCAAAATCATGAGGCTATGGTAAGTACGCGCCCGAATTCGATGCGGCCGAACGGGGGAAAGGTGGTCGGCTCAGGCCTTGAGGGAGGGCCAATCCTCCAGGATGACCTGGGCCGCGTTGTATCCAGGAGCGCCCATCACGCCGCCGCCCGGGTGGGTACCTGCGCCGCACAAGTAGAGCCCCTTCACGGGCATGCGGTAGTTGGCCCATCCGGGCACGGGCCGAAAGGAGAAGGACTGGTCTGGGCCCATCTCCCCATGGGATTGATGGGCCTCCGTCAGGCCAAAGCGCCGCTCCAGATCCAGCGGCGTGAGAACCTCGCGCGCCACGATCGCCCCGGGGACGTTCGGCGCGTACTCCGCAAGGGTCTCGATCACGCGGTCCGCGTAGGATTCCCCGAGGTCGTCCCAGTTGCCTGCGGAGAGGTGGTAGGGCGTGTACTGGACGTACACGGACAAGGTGTGCTTCCCGGGAGGCGCCACGCTGGGATCGAGCACGCTCTGGGTGACCACCTCCATCCAGGGATCGCGGGAAGGAATCCCCCGCTTCGCATCCGCGAAGGCGGCCTCCGCGTACTCCATGGACGGGCACAGATAGGTCGAACCGTGATGCTGCGGACCCGGCCCGCCCGGCCGCGCGAGCCAGTCGGGGAGTGCGGACAGGGCGCAGTTCACCTTCATCGCCGCGCCGTGCATCTTGATTCGCCGCACGCCGGCGAGGAACTCAGGGGGCAACCCATCCGGTTCCATCATCCGGAGGAACGTCCGCTTGGGATCCGCGGAGGACGCGACGACTCGCGCCTCCAGGGTTCGACCGTCGGCCAGGAGGACCCCCGTGGCCCTCCCCTCCCGGGAGAGGATGCGTTGCACGGGGGAATTCAGGAGGATCTCCACGCCCCGGGCCTGCGCGGACTTCGCCAACGCATCCGGGATCCCGCCCATCCCCCCGATGGTGAATCCCCACGCACCGACGACGCCGTTGAGGCTCCCGAGCAGGTTGTGGCTCAAGGTGAAGGCCGTGCAGGGTGCCGCGGGACCCGCGAAGTGGCCGATCACCGCCTGGTTCGCCAAGGCCATCTTCACCTCGGAGGACTCGAAGAACTCGTCGAGGAGCTCCTCCGCACTGTAGAAGAGCAGGCGACGGAGGAGTTCCTCGGCCTCCGGACCCCGCATGAGGTCCGCGAGATCCGCGATGGGCGCGGGGGGAGACAGCATCATGGGCTCGATGAGTTCGTAGAACTCGTCCCAGAAGGCCGCGTACCTGCGGTACGCGTCCGCGTCTTTCTTCGAGAAGCGTCCGATCTCCTTGCACGTGCGCTCCACGTCGCTCCAGAAGAACAGGTACCGGCGGTCCGGGAAGGGACAGAACATCTGGGGGTCGAACGCGACCTGCCGCAGGCCATACTTCTCGAGCTCGAGATCCTGGATGATCTGCGGCCGGAAGAGGCCGGAGACGTAGGCGGCGGCGCTCACCCGGAATCCCGGGGCGATCTCGTCCGTCACGCTCGCGCCGCCCACCCGGTCCGATCGCTCGACCACCGCGACGCGGAGGCCCGCCTTGGCGAGGTAGCCGGCGGCGACGAGGCCGTTGTGACCTGCGCCGATGACGATCACGTCGAACGATGCGATTCCATCGCCTCCCGTCCCATCCGGGAAACCGCAGGGGTATGTCAAGCTTTCCCGCGCAGTAAGTTCCAAAGGATTTTCCGCCCCTCCGCTGTCCCCGGTTCGCCGCACGTCGGAGGTGAATACCACGGAAGACTACGTTGCGCGACTGAAGAAAGCCGTCACGGAGTACGACATGGAAGGCATGCCCGCGCTAGCGCGCGAGGCGTTGGACCACGGGATGAATCCGTTGCAGGGGATCGAGCGGGGACTCGCGGCCGGCATCCGCGAGGTCGGTGTGAAGTTCGGCGCGGGGGAGCTCTTCCTCCCCGAGCTCGTCATGGCCGCGGAGACCATGCGG
>DUJI01000071.1 GCA_013329855.1 Thermoplasmata archaeon
CAGATGAAGTCCTTGTGCCCGAAGTGCGCGTAGTACTTCATCAGGTGCCACAGGACGGGGCGGTAGCCGATGGGCACCATCGGCTTGGGCACCGTGTCGGTGTACTCCCTCAATCGCATCCCTTGTCCGCCGCAGAACAGCACGACCTTCATCGCGTCCTCCCTCCGTCGTTCGTCTCGCCCGTCACGCCGATTTCTCCTGAGGCCCTAGCAGGCCGCTGGCTTCCAGGTCCGACGCCGCCGCCCGGATCGACTCGAAGTCCAGGCCCGACTTCTCGGCGATGTCCAGGAGCGACAGGTCTCCCGTGGAGAAGCTCAGGGCCCACAGGAGGGCCAGCTGCTGCCGGGGGACGTCCTGGTAGCCGCCCATCTTCCGGTACAGCCCCCGCCGGCCGAGCTGCGGCTCGCCCTTGGGGCTCCGGTTGACGTAGCGCGCGTTGCCCTCGAGCACTGCGAACGTCTTCAGGACCGTGGCGAGCGACTCGGACAGACATTCGGGCCGGACGAACTGGAGGTTGTCCGCGGACGTATGGTATTCCGGGAAGGTCCCCTCCGGGGAACGGGTCAGGCGGCCCACGGGTAGGTTGATGCCCGGGGAGCCGAACTGGCGCTCGTCGTAGCCCCACGGAGAGAAGTCGAGGACCGCGTGGGGCTGGCCGGAGTGCTGGAGCACATGGGTGACCGCACAGTCGATTTCGGCACGGCCATGGCGGCTCCGCTTGTAGGTCAGCTTGCCCGGATCCCCGGCGTTCGCGACGACCAGGCCGTGCTTCACCCGGGACAGCTGCCCTTCGTTCTGGCTCAGCCACGTGATGGAGCCGATGGTGGCGGGGGCGAACACGAACCGATAGGTGTACCGCAACGAGAGTCCGTGGAGCGCCTGGGCCAGATGCGTGGCCAGGGCGATTCCGGAGAGGTTGTCGTTGCAAAGGGAGGGATGACAGGTGTGCGTGAAGATCACCACCTCCTCCTCGGTCCGGCCGGGGATGCGGCACTCCCCATAGGTCAGATGCCCGTCCGTCAGGTCGGAGTCGATGACGACCTCGTAAATGCCGTCGCGCAGCTGGGTCAGCTGGCGATGGGTCAGGCAGAATCCCCACGTCTCCGAGTAGTAGGACGTGCGGTAGGGAATCCAATCGGGATGTTCGGGGAGCGAGAAGAGATGCTCCTTGAGCTCCGCGAGGGGGAGTCGTTCCCGCACGGGGACGCTGTACCCCACGACGTGGAGGTTCGAGTCCCGGAAGCTCAGGACGGTGTTGCCCGCCTCGTCCTTGATGTACGCGTCCCGGATGTTCCACTCCTTGGGCACCTGCCAATCGAACGCCTGGGTTCCCGTGGGGACCTCGTGGACATCAATGGGAATCCGCGAGCCGATCCGACGCAACGTCTCCCGGACACCGTCCCCCGTAAGGCTGCGGCAGAGGGGATACAACTCCTCCATGAGCGCATACATCTCAGTGCCCGACTCGGCAACGGAGAGGCGGCGGAGCTCCTCGCCGAGTCCTGGCGCTCTCCCCTCGGATCGGTCGTTCGTATCACCCACCACCCTGCATTTCGCGGTCGGCCCCGACATGCGGCCCCTACGTCCTCCAGTTGAATGCGTCGTCGATCTGCTTCGTGCGAAGGAGATACTGAAGCTGTTTGAGCCGGGTGAAGGCGCGGAACTCGAAGGTTTCCCGTCCCATCTCGATCCGTTCGAACAGATCACGCAACTGCCGGGCGCCCTCCTGGGCGTTGTGCTCGCACCGGAATCCCGGCAGTTGGTGGTTGATCTTGTCGAAGGAAACGCGGTAGCTGCGGTTGTCTCCGCCGGGGGGACCCGTGGTGACTTCGCACCCGGGGAATTCGGCGGCAACGATCTGCGCGATTTCCCGGATCTGGTAGTTCTCGCGATCGTCGCCCACGTTGAAGATCTGGTTGTGGACGGACTCCCGGGGCGCCTCTAGGGCGCAGGCGATCGCCTTGCAGATGTCGAGCACATGGACCAGCGGGCGCCAGGGCGTGCCGTCGCTCACCATGGCGATTCGCTTCGTGGTCCACGCGAGTCCCGCGAGGTTGTTCAGGACGACGTCAAAGCGCATCCGCGGGGAAGGGCCATACGCCGTCGCGCATCGGAAGAAGACCGGGGAGAACGAAACGTCCGCAAGCTGGGACACATCACGCTCCACAAGCACCTTGCACTCGGCGTATGCCGTCTGGGGGTTGACGGGGGCGTCTTCATCGAGGAATTCGCCCTTGCCTACCCCATACACGCTGCAGGAGGAGTTCCAGAGGAACCGCTTCACTCCAGCTGCCTTCGCCTTGCTCGCGAGTCCGACGGAGGCGAGGTGGTTGATCTGGCGCGTGACATCCGGTCGGATCTGCCCAAGCGGGTCGTTCGACAGCTCGGCAAGGTGTACGACCGCGTCGAAGCCTTTGAGGTCCTGGTCGGTGATCTCCCGCGTATCCTTGTTCAGGAGGCGCGGATACGACCGTAAGCCCCGGTCGCTGTACAGCCAGCCGTCGCGATAGAACCCGGTGTCCAGTCCGACCACGTCATGCCCGCGTCGGACGAGGAGAGGCGCGAGCAGCGCCCCGATGTATCCTTCGACGCCCGTGACGAAGACTCTCATGTTTCACCTCGTGACTTTGCGCATGGGTCGGAGAGGGATCGTTCCCTGCGCCCGCCTTCTTGGGGTTGGTGCCTACTCCCTCTTGGCCACCCCACCCTGGGATTGCGACTCTCATGGGCCGGACTCTTCATGAAGCTACCTTCGACCCCGGAGCCTCGATTCCATGAGTGACGCGGTTTCCCTCGGCTGCCCGCGCGGACGGATGGCAAGACGCCCGTGGACAGAGCGGTCAGGCGTATCGCGGAGGGGTGTTGAGGAGGACGAACTTCGATGTGAGTTCGGAGGCAACCTTGGGGTCCAGCTCACCCACGTCGGGTTGACCTGTGTCGGTCTCCGGGACGGACAGGTCCACCTCCTCGGGAAGAAGTGCCTTCGCTACCGGGAACTCGTCCTCCAAGATCGACGGAAAGCGGCGGGTCAGGTGGAAGCCGCGTCGCGTACGACGGGCTTCGTACATTGGATTGACACGCAGGTGACCCTCGTAGGGTGTCAGGGCGGCCCTTACCCCTTTGTAGGGTCGGAAGACCGTAGGGTCCCGTGAGGTCAGGTGGATGAGCGCATTCGCGGACCGCAGCTCACCGGGGTCCTGGGGGCGTGACGCGTCGAAGGCGTCTTCCTGCAGCAGCTCCCGGATAACCCGGGGCTCCGGAAACGCCCTTGTGTTGCTCCCGGCGAAGAGTCTGGAC
>DUJI01000080.1 GCA_013329855.1 Thermoplasmata archaeon
CGTCGTCGAACTCGACGATCCTGTGCCGCCCGAGGCGCAATGCGTGCACGCGCTTGTGCTCGCCCGCGGCCTGCGCGAGGCACTTGATCACCCAGCCCGTGAAGGACAGCCCCTCGCCCGTCTCCGCCCTGCGCTTCGCGATCGCGGCCCGCGCCACCGTCACGTCGACCTCGGCCAGGATGGGGATGTGGTGCCTCGCCATCCCGATGCGGACCGTGTCGACCCCGACCTCCCGGGCGGGCGGGAATGGAAGCTCGGTGTGGGTGCCGTCGCGGTCGATCGCCATGTCTTGAACCACAGACAGGGCAGGGGCCAGATTTGGTTTCGGCGTACATACCCAGAGGTGCACGCGGCTGTCGTCTCAAGCTCTCAGACGACGCCCAGCACGGGACACGTCGCCGAACCCGTGGGAATCCGCTTCGCGGGACGATCGACCCCCGGCATGGCCGCAGAAAGGGAAGGAGGGGGCTTGCGCCCCCTCTGCGCCCGCGGCCCTAGTTGTCGAGGACCACGAGCCAGCCCGTCATCGTGGGCTGGTGGTAGAGGCACTCGTACGGGAAGATCCCCGGAGTGCTCGCCGTGAACGCGAACGTCGTCGTCGCGTTGTACGGCAGCACCTTGTTGATGTTGTACGGCGCCCCGATCGTGAACGTGTGGTCCTCCGGCTCCTCCTCCGTGTTGAAGAAGTGGATCGTCACGTTGTCGCCCTGGTAGACCGTGATCCGGTCCGGGGCGAAGTAGTCGTGGGGCGGCATGCCTGGAGCGCTGTCGTTGAACGGCAGCACGACCGTGAAGACCCAGAAGACGCGGTTCTCCGCCGCGTGGTGGATCGTCTTCGGGCTCACGAGGCTCGCCCCCCCGAAGCCCGCGGCGGCTCCGATGAGGGCCGACACGATTACCGCAATCGCCAACGTCCTAGCTACACCGGAGGAAGGCCTTGCCGCCGCTGCGGCGACGTTGCTTCCTCCGGGCCTCTCGTACGTGAACCGGGCCGACGGCCTTTCCCCGCTTTCCAGCGCTCCTGTCATGTCGTTCGCTCCTTGCCCCTCCTGGGCCTTCTTCGGAGGGGTGTTCACGCGCCCCAGCGCTATTAATCGCCAGGACGATTCCCGGAGCTGGCTCCCAGGGTTGGGAGCGAGGCTCCATGCACATAAAGGATCGGCGACTTCAACAGGCCCTGCTGAGAGCCTTGGCGGACGAGTCCAGTGCCCGAATCCTCGCCGCGACGGCGTACCGGACCTTGTCCGTGATGGACCTCGTCCGCCAGGAGGGGATCGCGAGCTCCTCCGCGTACCGGCACGTGCACGAGCTGGAGAGCGACGGCCTCCTCGTCGTGGACCGCACCGTCCTCACGCCGGACGGGAAGATATACCAGATGTACCGAGCGACGTTCCGCGAGGTGACCGTGACCTTCCACGCCGGCGACCTCGTCGTGAACGCCACGCCGAACCTGGACGCCGTCCAGAAGGCCTTCCGCCTCTTCCACTCGTTCACGGAGGAGATTTGATGGCGTTCGAGCACCTCGTCCTCGCGGCCGCGAAGACCGTCGTCCTCGCCCTCGGCCTGACGATCTCTGGCTGGTCCTTCCTCGCGTACCGGCGGCGCGGTGACCGCCTCATGCTCGGCCTCGCGGTGGCCTTCGGTCTCGTGGCGGTAGGCTCGTTCCTCGAGGGGTTCCTCTTCGAGATCCTAAACTGGGACCTCCTGACCGTCCACCTCGTGGAGTCCGTGTTCGTGTTCACCGGGCTGGCGACGATCGCGTTCCTCCTCCGGCCCCGGGGGGCGCGCACGTGAACCTCTTGGATCTGGCCAGCGCCGTGGCCGTCCTCGCCGCGAGCGTCCCGCCGCTGTACTTCGCGGTCCGCCTGCGCGGCCCCCGGACCTCGTTCCGGATACTCGTCGTCATACTCGCGGCCTCCTTCCTGGTCCACGGGGCCTTCCACGCCCTCGACGCGTTCGCCTTCCCGGAGGATGCCGTCGTCGGCCTTGAGGCAATCTCCTCCGCCCTGATTCTCGTCTTCGCGCTCGCCTACTGGTCCCTCCGCGGGGGGTCGAGGCCATGAGCCTCGACCCGGTGTTCGAGGCGGCCATGCTGGCCAGCCTCGGGGCCTCCCTCGTGATCTTCCTCGCCCTGACCGCGAGGGGCCCGGCGAAGCGGGCCGCGGGAGTGGTGGACTTCGGCACGGCCTTTTCCTTGTTCCTCGCGGGCTGGATGGCCACGGAGCTCCTCGAGGCCCTGGCGCCCGCGGCCTGGTCCGAGGCGGTCGGCGTCCTCCACCTCGCGGTCCTCGCGACCCTCGCCGCCTGGATGAACCTGCGATGGCGCTGGTCCCTCCGGCGCGCCCAGGAGGGGTCCTGACGATCCACGAGGCCCTCGTGGCGGTCCGGCTGGGCATCGTCGTGGCGGGAGGCCTAGCGGGCCTCTGGTGCCTTCGCCTCGCCCTCGCCTCGGGCCGCGACCGTTGGTCGTACCTCCTCCTCGCGGCGGGCTTCGGCCTCATCGCTTTCGGGGCCGTCGCAGAGGGAGTCCTCTACGAGTTCGCGGGATGGGACCTCTTCGCCGCGCACACCGCGGAGGCCCTCGTGAGCATCGCGGGCTTCTCATCGATCCTCGCCTCGATCGTGCGGAGCAAGGTGTGATTCCTCGGCGGGGAGCGTCCCGCGGATTCGGCCGCCCGAAACCGTCCACACCAGCTTCGTGAACGCCTTCCACGGCCGCCCAAGAAGCGGTAACCCCACCTCCGCTCTCGAACGACCCGGATCCTATGAAGACGACCGCCTCCGCGGTGACGGTCTGGCGCTCCGGATTGCCGTGGCCGAGGTCGTCGGATACGTGGGGGTGGCCCATGGGAACCCGCCCTTCGCCTCCGCGCCCACGAGCGCGGGCGGCGTTGGCACGCTGAACGTGTACGTGACGGACGCGCCTCCGGCCAACGCGACCACGGCAACGAGACGGCGGACAACGCCACCGCGGCCAACGTGACCTGCACAGCCCGTATGGCGCAGCGTGAATCGCGAAGTCTATGTACAAAGCGTTGATGGCTGGGCGGCTGCACTCCGGACCCGATCCCCGGGGCGAGGGGTGCAGAGCGTGGACGCAGTCGTGGAGACTCGGAACGGTGCGGTACGCGGGAGCATTGCCGACGGCGTGATGACCTTCAAGGGCATCCCCTACGCGGCGCCTCCGTTCGGCGCCAACCGCTTCCGACCCCCCCAACGCCTGAAAGCCTGGAGCGG
>DUJI01000268.1 GCA_013329855.1 Thermoplasmata archaeon
GTACTGGTCGATCTGGCCGTCCCGGTTCAGGTCGTACTGCTGCATCCGGGTGCGCAGGTCCTCGTAGTCGTCGCGGGCCTTCACCGGGTCCCCGATGTAGAAGGCCCGCAGCCCGGACGGTTCCGCGTCGGGGCGCGCGAGGCTCAGGCCGTACGTGATCTTCGTCAGCGCGGAGGCGAGGAGGTGCGGGTCCTTCGTCGCCGCGCCGCTGTAGGCATCCGCGTAGGACTCCCGGGTGCGGGACAGGTAGAGGACGAGGAGCTGCGTGATCAGGTACACCAGGTAGGAGAGGATGGCGACCGCGATGGCCGCAAGGATCGCGGCTCCCGCGTTCCGGTCCCGGCCGCGTCCCCCGACGCGAAGGGCCTCGAAGCCCAGCCTCGCCAGGACGTACGCGAGGAGGGGCACCGCGGACACCCAGGTCATGATAACGACGTCCCGGTGGCGGAGGTGGCCGATCTCGTGGGCCAGGACGGCCCGGACCTCGTCCTGGTTCAGCTGCTCGAGGAGCGGCTGCGTGACGACGAGCTCGGAGGAGCCGACGGTCCGACCGAAGACGAACGCGTTCGGGTCCGGGCTCGTGCTCACCCAGACGTGCCGGGGCATGGGCACGTTGGCCTGATGGGCGAGCTCCGCCACGGTCCGGTACAGCCACGGGTTGGTCTGGGGCGTCACCTCGGTGCGGCCGCGGGTCGCCCAGCGGACGATCGTGGGCGCGATGGCCCACTGGAGGAGCATGAAGAGGAAGGCCAGGACGACGACGATGAGCAGGGCGCCGGGGACGTCCGTGAACTGCAGGAAGACGTCGACGACCACGAGCACGAACAGGAGGAGCAGGGCGAGGACGCCGTACACGAGGAGGATCGTGAGGTCGCTGCCGCGGCGAAGGGCGCCCAGGGAACCCATGCAAACTGCTATAGGCCGATTCTTCATGAGTCTTCCGTTGGCATGCCCGAACTCGTCGAGTCGATCAACTGCCCGCACTGCGGCGGCCCGCTCAACCTGACCACGGGCGAGGTCATCGTCACGTGCCCGTACTGCGGCTCCGCGGTCCGCATCCGGAGCGACAAGCCCTTCCTGCTGCGCCACTCCATGCTGCCCGCGCGCATCGACCGGGACGGCGCGGCCCGGGCGATCCAGGGGTGGATGGAGGGCGGCGTGATGAAGCCGGACGACCTGCGGCGCACCTCCCAGATCACGTCCCTGGATGGGCTCTACCTCCCGTTCTACGTCTTCGAGGTGGACGCGGATACCGCGTACCAGGGCGTCCTCACGCGGACGGGGACGAACGAGCGGCGCGACGGCCATCTGGTGCGGAACTACTTCTGGAAGGTCCTCGGGCGCCGCAGCGGCGAGTACGAGGTGGCTGACTACCACATCCCGCTCTCCCTGAAGGTCCCCTTCGACACGACCCAGATGCTCAAGGACGCGCGCATGCTGAACGCGGAGGTCGACGAGGACGAGGCGGGCCGCCTGGCGCAGGAGGAGGTCGACGCCCACCAGCGCGAGCTCCTGAAGGACCTCGTGGACGTCGTCGAGAACGCGAGCACGACGTTCGCCGTGAAGGACTCCGAGTTCCTGCACGCGCCCCTGTGGTTCGCGGCCTACGCGTACCGCGGCAAGACGTACAAGATCATCGTGGACGCCGCCTCGGGGGACATCGTCAAGGGGGACATCCCGGGGTCCAGCGGCGGATTCGGGGAGTTCCTGAAGGACTCGACCCGCGGCATCTTCCGCCGCTGACCGCCGTCACTCCTCCGTCTGCTCGGAGTCCTCGTAGTCGGCCAGGTACGTCCCGCAGTTCGGGCACATCTCCTCGTCCGGGTCGACCTCCCAGCCGCACTCGGGGCAGTGCTCCATCCCCCGCCTCGGGACCCCATAGGTCGCTCCGGGGACTATAAAGACACCGCATTCAGTAGTCGTCCAGGGTCGTGGGTCCCTTCCGGCGGGGCTCCGGTCGGCGCACGGGTTCCTCGGGCTTCGCGGAGCGCTCCACGGCCTGCTCTCGCTTCGCGGCGAGCAGCTTCTCCGGGGCGGCCGTCACGAACATCTCCCCGCCCGGCTCGCCGACGAAGATTTTCTGCTTCAGGTCGCGGCGGAGACGGTCGAGTTCCTGGTGCATCTTGCGCTCCTTGCGCTTCGCGCTGTAGAGGAACGCCTCGTCCCGCGTGTCCTTCGTGACGAGCATGATTACCTTCCCGGGCGCGTTTCGCCCCGTGCGACCCCGCCGCTGGATCGTGCGAATCTCAGACGGCACGGGCTCGTAGAAGACGACCAACTCCACTTGGGGGATGTCGAGTCCCTCCTCGCCGATGGATGTGGCCACGATGACGTTCACCTCGCCGTCGCGGAACTTCTGGAGGATCTCCACCTGTTCCTTCTGCCGCAACCCGATGTCCTCCCCCTTGGAGGATTGGCCCACGAACCGCACGGGCTTGATGCCCGGCAGCTTCGCGAGCTCCCGCGTCACCGTCTCCGCGGTCTCGCGGTAGTGCGTGAAGACGATTACCTTGGAGTCGGGCTTCGCCATGAACTGGTCGCGCACGACCCACGCCGTCTTCTTGAGCTTGGGATGCTCCGCGCTCGTTTCGCGGGCGATCTTGACGGCCTCCACGACCTTTGCGTGCTTGATGAACTGGGTGTCCGCGCGGGACTTCGCGTCCGTCTCGAGGCGGTCGAAGTAGGAGCGCAGGGAGCCCATGCCCTGGGTCTCCGCCAGGGTGATCGCGTGGTTCGCCTTCATCGCGATGGCCTGCGCGGTCATCGCGCCGAACAGGCGCCCGTCCTTGTCGCCGCCGTCCAGGCGTTTCCGGATCGCATCGCCCGCGGCGAGGATGTCCTTCGTGGACGGCTTCGGCTTTCCTTGGAGGAACCCGATCTTCTTGAGGCGCTCCACCTGGTCGTCGTAGACCTGCTCGAGCAGGGTCCCAATCTCCTTCGCCTCGTCGGGCGCGTCGATGGGGATGCGCTGGATCTCTAGTCCCTGGACGTACATCACGACGTCCGCATCGAACTCGGTGCGGATCTCCACCGCGGTGATCCCGAGGTTGTTGCACACCTCGAGGATCTTCTCCGCGGAGGATCCCGGGGACGCGGTCATCCCGAGGACGAGCCGTCCCGCGACCTCCTTGTACGCCGCGGCGACGTCCACGTACGCGTAGTCGCCGACCGCGCGGTGCGCCTCGTCGAAGACGATGAGGCTCACGCCCTCCAAGTCGTACCGCCCGGCCTTCAGATCGTTCTTGATCACCTGGGGCGTGGACACGATGATCTTGTTCTCCCGCCACCCGAGCTCGCGGTCCTCGGGGGAGGCCACCTCGCCCGTGAACACGGCGATGCGGTCGACGATGAGCATCTCTCTCAGGGACGCGGCATGTTGCTCCACCAGTGGTTTCGTCGGCGCGAGGAAGAGGACCCGGTCTCCCTTGTGCCGAAGGGTCTCCGCGATGACCATGGCCGCGACGACCGTCTTCCCCATGCCGGTGGGCAGGACCACCAGGGTGGACCGCGAAAGGCACGACTTCGCGATGTTCACCTGGTACGCCCGCTCCTCGACCGCGCCGCGGCGGAGGAGTTCGTGGGTGACGAAGGGCACGGGTGCGAGACGCCGCGCAGCGGGGATAACCCTTTGCCTCGCCGGGGCGAAAGTGGTCTCAGTCCAGGGTGGCCTTGTCGAACATGGCGGGGTCGCCACCGAGCGGCTTGGTCGCGTCGATGCCCACCTTGGACGTGAAACCGTCCTGGGAACTCGGGTCGATGGACGAGCCGCGGACCCCGTGCAGGACGACGAGGCCGCGGTCCGCCTGGAACCGCGTGGCCACGGCCCACTCCACGTCCCGGTCGTCGTACACGTCGATATCCTCGTCCACGATCGTCACCTGCTTCATCGAGGTGTGGGCCCCGAACGCGGCCATGATCGCGTTCTTGCCGTCGCCCTGGTGCTGCTTGCGGATGGAGACGACGCCGTGGAGCCAGGCGCAGCCGCCTTCGGTAAGGCGGACGGCCTTCACGTGAGGCACGGCGCGGGACACGGCCTGGTAGATGACGGGCTCGCGCGGCATCCCCATGAACATGAAGTGCTCATCGAGACCGCCGACGATGATGTGGAAGACCGCGTCGTCCCTGCGGTAGATGCGGTCGATCACGAGCACGGGCTCCTGGCGCACGCGGTCGTACGTCCTCACCGCGTCGACGAATGGGCCCTCCGCGTGGGTCTCCTGGAGGAGCCGTCCTTCGAGAACGTAGTCCGCCTCCGCCGGGACGGTCAGGCCGTTCTGGATTCGGACCATGTCCACGGGCTTCCTCAGACAGGACTGGGTCAGGGCCGACGCGATGCGGCTCTCGTCCACGCCGTACTCCACAGACGTCCCGCCGCCCAGGAGGTTCCACGGGTCCAGACCGACGCACACGGCCACCTTGAGCTCCTGTCCCGCTTTCGCGGCCTCGTTGTACATGTGCCGCAGGTGCCGCGGCACGATGCGGCAGGCGCCGCGCTTCGCGTCCAGGATCTGGATGCGGTGGAAGGACAGGTTCCGCACGCCCTCCCACTCCGCCACCCACACGCCCGCGGTGATGAACCGTCCGGCGTCCTTCGGGTAGAGCTTCGGGATGGGCAGCGTGGTCAGGTCCACGTCCGTTGTGGCGTTCTTCTGGAACGGGGCGCGGTCTACGGTCCGCGTGTCCTTGGGGTGGGCCTGGGCTTCGAGGAGCCTCGCGAGGAGCTGGTCCTTGGGGATCTCGAGGGCCGCGGCGACACGGTCCCGCGTGGACCACAGGTTCGCGGCCGCGGGCCCGCCCTCCATCTTCGGGAGGAGGACCGGGATGTTCGGATGGGCGACGAAGTGCCGCGTGGCCTCGATCTCGCGGCGCACGGGTTCGTTAATCGTCACGACGTCGGCGGCGAACCGGTTCAGCCACTCGCGCATCGCCATGGACAGTCCCGGTCGCGGTATGTTGGGGATGCGTTAGAAAGCTTGTGGGCTCAGCCCACGAGGTAGACCCAGATTGGCTTCTGATGCCGGTGAAGGGTAGCGAGCAGTCGGTCCTTCGCCCCAGACTCGATGTGGTCGAGGTGCCACGGCCGCCTCGAGGCCAGCCAGACGTCGACCGTGTACGCCTGCCGCCGTCCGTACAGGCCGTACACCCAGTCGTTGCGATGCACGTCGACCTGCCGCACGTCCGCGAGGGGTGCGACGCGGTGCGAGAAGGGGCGGCCCACCGTGATCCGATCGGGCCCGACCTCGATCCAGCGGATGCTCCTGCCCCAGACGATCAGGGCGAGCAGGGCGCAGTACGCGGTATAGACGGCCAGGAGCCAGCCCGGGCACGGAGGTCCGAACGCAATGACCATGGCCACCAGGAAGACCCACAGGGGGACAATGCTCTGGAGCACGACGTTCAGCCAAGGCGGTCCGCCACGCCTCAAGGTTCGGTCGATAATCTATTGTCCACCCGGTCCTGGCGGCCAGATGGGCGGCGGACTGCGGTCCGGCGGCGTGGCGGGCGGCGGTTCCAGCGGTCCCTTGGACGATGGGCGCAACAGGAAGTAGCCCGCTCCCAAGGCCGAGGCCGCGGCCGCGGCGGCGAGGACGACCGCGGCGGGAGACACGGCGGGTCCCGGTCCCGCACCGCCTCCCGGTTTCGACGGTGCGGACGGGGCGAGGACACTCACCCGGAGGTCGAGCTCGTTGTCCGTCAGATCCGTCTCGGGCGGAGTCACGTTCGCAACGACAATCCGGAGGGTGTGGTTGCCTGCGGTCACCGCGGCGAATGGGCCCACCCGGGCGGACGCGGTCGCCGAAGGTGCGACAGGGCCCGGCAGCGCGACGGTCCCCACCTCCACCGCGGTCCCGTTCGGCGGCACGTCGTACACGACGACGTCCGCGGCGTCCGCCCGTGCGCCCCCTCGATTGAGGACCACCACGGTGACGTTGACGGAGTCGTTCACCTGGGGCGCCGTGGGGCTCATGAATCCCTGAATGGGCACGAGGTCGGGCGCCTGGGCGGGCGGCGGAGGGGGTACGCCCGGATGGACGGTCACGGACGCGGCGCCGGTGGCGCCGCGGTTGTCCTCCACGGTCACGGCCGCCACGAACGTCCCCGCGGCCCCGTACGCATGGTCGGCCAGCGGCGACGGCTGCCACTCCGTGCCCTGTCCGTCCCCGAAGGTGAAGCGGTACGCGACGATCCTCCCGTTCCCGGCGTCATGGGCGGAACTCGCGGAGGCGTTGAAGTGGACCAGCTGTCCGACCGCGGGATACGCGTCGTCGACGGTCAAGGCGGCCGTCGGTCCCTCCGGGATGGCGGCGGCTACCGCGAGCATGGCGAACGCGACCGCCCACACAGCCAGCGCGATGGCCGCACGCCGTCGGAGGGCGAGGTACGTCCTCCGGGAACCCACGGTCCTGAAGCCCCGATAGCTCGTTTATAGTTTCCCCGGAGCCGCCAGAAGTCTAAATAGCCGCAGCCGGTTCGGACCGTCGTGCCCGTCGAGTCCGCGCGGAAGTACGCGCTCGCGAACGCCGTCCTCCATGGCGGCAAGGCCGAGGCGAAGGCCGTCCTGGGCAAGCTCCTCGCGGAGGACGCGTCCCTCCGGCCCCGCGCCCGCGAGGTGTCCCTGGAGGTCGAGCGCGTCGTGGCGGAGGTCAACGGCCTCTCGCCCGAGGCGCAGAAGGACGCGCTGGCCCAGCTCGCCCCGGAACTCCTGGAGAAGCCCAAGGGCGAGGAGGGGCCCAAGGAACTCCCGCCGCTGCCCGGCGCGGAGGACGGGAAGGTCGTCGGCCGACTTGCGCCGTATCCGAGCGGCCCCCTCCATATCGGGAACGCGCGCGCCTTCATCCTGAACGACGCGTACGTGAAGCGGTACCACGGGAAGCTCATCCTCGCGTTCGACGACACGATCGGTTCCGAGGAGAAGCCCGTACTCCCCGAGGCGTACGACCAGGTGANNGCGAGCACCGCGAGCAGGACGCGGACGAGACGATCGCCATCTGGAAGGCCATGCTGGACGGTGAGTACGAGGAGGGCGGCGCGGTCCTGCGGCTGAAGACGGACATCCAGGACCCGAACCCCGCGTTCCGGGACCGCGTCCTGTTCCGCGTCTCCAACCGCGAGCACCCGCGGGTGGGCACGCGCTACCACGTGTGGCCCATGCTCGAGTTCTCCTGGGCCGTGGACGACCATCTCCTCGGCGTCACGCATGTGATC
>DUJI01000295.1 GCA_013329855.1 Thermoplasmata archaeon
AAGGGAGCCGAGCCCATGGTATCCCGATGGTGCTTCCAGATCATGCAGGATGTCTCCTCCGAGGCCGGGGCGGCCGGGAACGAAAGCCCCCGCGCGTCTCCCCGAGACTGCCCCGAATGCGGAGCGACCCTCCTCCACACGAACGGATGCGTGCTGTGCGGCGAGTGCGGGTACTCGCCCTGCGATTGAGGACCGCCGAAACGCGCTCCGCGGGTTCCAGCGGAAGTCGCCCCGCGGGCACCTCCCTCCATGGGAAGGCCACGGCCTCCAGTGGACAGGAAACGATGGGGTCGGAGGTTAAGTAGGGCCATGTCGGGTGCGGACGTGCCGTCGGAGATCGGGGGGGCTCGGGTCCGGCGACCAGGGGAGGAACGTACGCTCGTTGAGTTACCGCAGGATGAGCTCATTGCGAAGTGGGAGGAGTTCTTCGAGGACGCGGGGTACCTCTCGCGGATCATCCAGGTGGCGGACCGGTACCCCGAGGAGCGGAGCCTCGAGGTCGCCTTCGCGGAGCTGAACCGCTTCGACACGGACATGGCCATCTACCTCATGCGCCACCCGCTCAACGTCCTCACCGCGGGCGAGGAGGCCATGCGCCGCCTCGTGCCGCCGGGCGAGGAGCTCACTCAGATCCACCTGCGGGTCAAAGGCCTGCCGCGGGACGGACGCATCCAGATTCGGGATTTGCGGGCGAAGCACCTCGGGCAATTCATCTCCGTGGAAGGCTTGGTGCGGAAGTCGACCGAAGTGCGGCCGCGCGTGGTCGGCGCGCTCTTCCAATGCCTGCGTTGCGGGACGATCATCAAGGAGGAACAGGACGGGCAGAACTTCCGCGAGCCCCTGGAGTGCTACGAGGAGCAGGGCGGCTGCAAGCGGTCCGCGAGCGCCACGAAGTTCAAGCTGCTCACGGAGACCTCCATGTACTTGGACACGCAAAAGCTCGAGATCCAAGAGGCGCCCGAGGGGCTGCGGGGCGGCGAGGAACCCCAAAGGCTGACAGCCTACGTGGAAGACGATCTGACCGGTCAGATCACTCCGGGCAACCGCGTCATCATGAACGGCATCCTTCGCAGCGTCCAAAAGGGTCGCCCCGGCGCGAAATCCACCCTCTTCGACATCTTTGTGGACGTCAACTCGGTCGAGCGCGAGCAGGTCGAGTTCGAGGAGATCGAGGTCACCGAGGAGGATGCCCGCCTGATCCGGGAAGCGGGATCCAACTCGGACATCTATCGGCTGATCACGGCCTCCATCGCACCGTCGCTGTACGGCATGTACGTAGAGAAGGAGGCTCTGGCCCTCCAGCTGTTCAGTGGCGTTCCAAAACTGCTACCCGACGGGCGCCGCATCCGAGGTGACATCCATTTGCTCATGGTCGGCGACCCGGGCACGGGCAAGAGCGAACTGCTTTCGTACATGAGCCGCCTCTCGCCGCGCGGCATCTACGCCACGGGGAAGGCCGCGAGCGCCGCGGGTCTTTGTGTGGCCGCGGATAGCCTTGTCGTGACGAGCGAAGGGGTGCGAACCATCGAGAACTTGTCGCAACCCTATTTCCGCGATTCCGCGCGCGCCCGATCCATGGAGACGGCGGCCGCGCAGGGCGCCGTGGCAACCGTTGACGACCGGCACCGATCCGCCTTGAAACCTCTCGAGACGGTGTGGCGCCTCAAGCCTCCGGCCGCGATGCTCGAAATCGAGATGGCCTCGGGCCTCTCGCTCTCCGTGACTCCTGCCACGCGGGTGCTGGTGGACCACGCGATGGGACAGTCGTGGATCCAAGCGAAGTTCGTCCGGCCCGGGATGCACGTGGCTGCGGCGAACCGCCTTGAATTCCCGGAGCAACCGGCTCTCCCAATCCTCGCGTTCCTCCGGAAGATCACGACACGGGTTGTCGTCGACGTCGACCAAGGTCTGGTCGATGAGATCATCGCAGGGCTCAAATCGAAATTCGGAACCTTACGGGAAGCCGCCGCGCGGCTGCTACTGGCGGAAACCTCGCTGTACGACGCTTGGAGGAACGGAAAGCACGACATCCCGCTGGCTCAGTTGCTGGTGGCCGCACGCGCGGCGGGAGTCTCCGAGGGACGCGTCGCAGAGGCGATACGCTGGTACTCCCAGACCGGGGGGCATCTCATCTCGCTCCCGACCTCGCTGACCCCGGAGCTGGCCTACTTTGCCGGGCTCATCGCGGGGGACGGAAGCGTCGAGAGGACCACGTGGAGTGGCTTCTCGATTCGGTTCAGCAACTCGGACCCGACTCTCGTCGACCGATATCGCACGCTGACGTCGGGTCTCTTCCACGTGCAACTCAACTTCACCCCCCAGAGTCCTCTGCGCGCGGCCACGTTGCGGTTCCACAGCGCGCTCGTGGCATCGGTTCTAGCACAACTGGGCATACCGACCTCACCCAAGTCCTACCGCCTGGACCTCCCGCTCGCCCTCCTCAATGGGCCTCGTGCGACGCTGGCCGCTTACCTCCGCGGTCTCTACGACACCGATGGCACGATCCAGGTTCGGCGCACCGGGGGAAGCTGTCTCTCCCTGACCACGACCAGCGCGGCCCTCGCGAGGGGCGTGCAGACGGCACTTCTGAGGTTCGGGATTCACGCTCGACGGCGGGTGCGGCACGTAGCCGGTCGCAAGGCTGCCCGCCTCGACGGGACGATCATCGTGAGCCGGCACGACCAGTACGTCCTGGACATCTGGGATTCGGATTCGCTCCTCCGCTTCCGCCAGGAGGTCGGATTCAATCACCCGCGGAAGGCCGAGGCGCTGGCACATGTGACCAACCGGACGCCGCACTCCAACCTCAACCTAGTCCATGGCGCCGGACCTCATCTTCGCGAGATTCGCACGCTTCTTGGCCTGAACCCGGAGGCGGCCTACGGGAAGCGAGAGGGCGGGGCCCGCGCTGTTGAGCGTGGCGCAGAGGCCACCACCCACGAGTCCCTGCTCGCCTTGGTCGAGGGCATCTCCTCCGTGTACACCTCCGGAGCCTTTGAGGGCATCCGTGTGCGTATCGGGGCGGGCTTGCGGCAGAAGATTCGCGAGGCGATTGCGCGGTCGGGCCACAGCGGCGCCGATTTCGCGCGGGCCCTTGGGCTCCCAGCCGGGCGGATTCACGATGCGTTCTATCGGAGGAGCCGTCGGGCTCCCGGCATCCCCTTGCGGCTCCTGGAGCGAATCGCTCGCGAGTTGAAGGCCTCCGACCAGGAAACCGCGACCGAAATCGAGGCGGCCATCTGGCCGTACCTGGCCCGATTGAGCAAGATTCCGTCCCGCCTGGAGTTCCTTCGAATCCTCGCGTCCGCCGATGTACGCTGGGAACCTGTCCGCACCATCCGTGTCCGCCCCTCGACCGACGTGCCCACGGTATATGACCTCACCGTGAAGGACGCCCATGCGTTCGTCGCCAACGGGATTTTGGTCCACAACACCGCCGCAGCGGTGCGCGACGAGTTCGGCGAAGGACGGTGGACCCTCGAAGCGGGGGCGCTGGTCCTTGCGGACTTGGGGTTGGCGTGCCTCCATCCCGACGCGGAAGTCCTGATCGACGGCTCTCCCATCCGGGTCGAGGACCTTTTTGAAGCGCCTCGTGCGGTGAAGGCGGTTGCCGGCGGCCGCGAGATCGAGTTGTCTCCTCTCGCCCGTTCCACAACCGCCTTCGATCCTGCCGCGGCTCAAGTAAGGACCGAGGAGGCCGCATTCGTCGTCCGTCGGCGATACCGCGGCCCCGTTCTCCGGGTCACGCTCTCTTCTGGATTCGAGGTCCGACTGACGCCCGATCACCTGGTCTTGGACGGCGAGTCGTTCTCCTGGAAGCGGTTGCAGAACTTGAGGCCGGGCGCCCGCCTTGTGGCCTGCCAGCGCCTCCCCGGTCCGCGCGAACCACCGGCCCTGCTCGATCTCATCCCGGCGGAATGGATCGTCCAGCCCACGATTGCGGAGAAACGCACCCTCCGCGACCTCCTCGTGGATCGGTTCGGGACGCTGGCGACCGCGAATCGGGAATACGGTCTCGACCGGAACGCGCTCAATGGAAGGAGCGCCCTGAAGGTTGGAGCCTTCCGGAAGATCCTCCGAGACCTGGGAGTGTACGAGAGCTGGAAGTTGCGCCCCTTCGCCTTCGGCCGGCGAGGCTCGACGGAGCGTCTACGGGTCGCGACCCTGACGCCCGAGTTGGGCTACCTGCTCGGTTTCATCTGCGGAGACGGCCACGTCGCGACGGACAACCGACGCTCGAGCCTCAGCATCTTCCAGTCCCGGGCCCATCTGGCTCAGATTCAGCGGCTCCTCGAACTCACGAAGGCGGTCACGCCGTACGGCTGGGGAATGCATCCCCGCATGACGCGCTCGCGCATCCGGGGTCGCCCGGTCGAGTGCGGTATGTACCACATGCATCGCGGGTCCAATCTCCTCGCGTTCCTGTACCGTTGGCTGACGGAACATGACCTCGAGAACCTGACCAAGCTCGACGATGCAGCCCTTCGCGGCTTCCTGGCCGGGCTCATGGATGCGGACGGCTGCATCTCAATCAAGCGGTCGGAATCCCGCGGCAGGACCTACGAGGCCGTCGAGCTCCAGTTCGTGTTCTCACCGCGTCGGAAGGCCAATCAGCGCCTGCTGTATGCACTTCGCCGGTTCGATGTCTTCGCCCGCATCAGGGAAGGGCGCAACGTGCTCATCGTCCAAGTGAGTGCTCGGG
>DUJI01000031.1 GCA_013329855.1 Thermoplasmata archaeon
CCCGCCCAGTGACCTACGTTCCGTCGGGCTCCTAGGGAATCAGGTCAGATAACCACCCGACGCCCCTTAAATAGGTCCCGGGAAGCTCGTTTCCTCGACTCTCCGCCGCGGGGGGAGACCATGCGGCGGGTGGAAACGGCGACCATGCAGGCCACGTCGCGCGCCTCAGTGTTTCAACCCATGGCGCGACGGAGTCCCGTCCCCTCGCAAGCGATACGACCTCCTCGATCCGCGATGTCACGCGCGACCTCGTGTGAATTCCCCCGCGTGGAATCCGCATGAAATCCGGCGCCGCGCTCCTCGTCATCGGACTCCTCCTCGGCGCCGCGCTGCTGGCTCTCCTGGGACCCAACTCGAGCGACCCCCTCGCACCCTACCGGACGGCCGACGGAGGCCTGCACATCCCCGGCGGCGCCCTGACGCCGGAGATCCAGCACCTCCTGTTCGGCGGCAGCGACCTGCAGCCGTACTACAACCTCACCTACTACGCCCCCGCTCCTTCCCCCTACGCGACGACGGAATTCGTGGAGAGGACCTACCTCGTCCCCAACCCGAACGTCTTCACCCATCCGGCCCGGCAACCGGAGACGATTGCGGGAGGGGTTGCCCACCTCCTCGCGCGCTGGTTCCCGCCGGTCGACTGGGGCGCCCAGCTCCATGCCGCGGCGGGCTGGTTCTTCGGACTCTTCACATGGAACGCACGCGCCGCGGTGAACGTGGACACGACGACGGTCGCAGATGTGACCGCCCCAGCGAACACGTGCAGCACGTCGCAGACCACGGGGGCCACCGACAATGCGGTCCTCGTGCTGCTCTCGGAACGCGGCACTACGACCTTTCTCACGGTGACGTACGGGTCGGCTAGCCTCACCCTTGTGGCGAGCACGGGAGCGAACGGCGGGACGTTCGTCAGGACCGAGATCTGGGGCTTCGTAGGCTCCCTCCCGGGCGGCCTCCAGACCATGACGGCTACGCTCTCCGGCGGCGCCACGGCGAGGATGACCTGTGCCACGGTTCTGCTCCAGAACGTCAAGGGGACCGGCTCGTTCATCAACGGAACCAGCAACTCGGCCGCGACGACGAACGCCACGGTCACGCTCGGCGCGACCGTCGCCCTGGGAAACCTGGCCTTCGCTGCCGCGGCGATTCAGAACTCCGGCGGAGGCGTGCAACCGACGGCCGTCACGGGAACGGGAGCCGCGGCCACGGACCTGTACGGCGTGGCCACGGTGCACTGCAGCGGCGGAGGAGCCGCGAACGAATGTGCCGCGGGCGCGGACATCCTCAGCTCGGGGACCGCAATCACTTGGACCAACCCCGCCGCCACATGGGTGGTCTCGGCCGTGGAAGTGGTCGCAATCCCGACGTGCGGTACCGTCGGCGGGGGTAACTGCTACCGTATCGGCAACAATGGGACGTGGAGCAGCACGACGAACTGGTCCAACACGCCCGGCGGGGCGTCTTGTGGCTGCGCGCCGCTGAGTACGGACTTCGCGTTCTTCAACGCCACGCCGATCGGGACGACCAGTCTCGCCGCAGCCACGACGATCGCGGGCATCGACATGACCGGCTTCACGGGCACCCTCGACACGTCCAACGCGAGCAACTGGGCACTTACCGTGAACGGGAACTTCACGATCCAGGGTACGTTCCTTCCGCGGGGATCTATCGTCACCGTGACGGGGAACGTCACCGTCGTGGGCGCCACGACGACCGTCACGATGAGCACGTCCGCCTGGACCGTGAACGGGACGTGGACGAACAACTCGACCTTGGGCACATGGAGCGCGGGGACCGGCACGGTCACGATCAAGGACGCCGCGAGCGGCACGCTGACCTTTGGCAACCTGGGTGTCAACGAGTTCAACAACCTGACGCTCGACGCCAGCGTCGCGGGCGGACTCACGTACACCATGGCCACAAACGGCCTGCGGATCGGAGGCACGCTCCTCATCCAGAACTCCACCGCCGGGGCCACGGCGGCCACGATCCTGGACACCTCGGCGTCCAACCTCGCTGTGACCACGGGTGCGCTCACGGTGACCACGTGGGGCGGCTTCAACACGGAAGGCTCCACGGTCACAGTCAACGGGAACGTGAGCCTCCCCGCGGCCACCGCCTACGTGGCGAATACGACGGGCAGCTGGACCGTCACGGGCACTTGGACCGACTCCTCGACAGCGGCCTCCTGGTCCTTCGGAGCCTCGATGACCTTCCGGGCCGGGGGCAACCGGGCGATGACCTTCGGGGCCCAGACCGGCAACGAGTTCACGAGCACCGTCACGTTCGACTCGAGCGTCGCGGGAGGCGTGACGTACAGCATGGGGACGAATCCCCTCGACGTCGGCGGGCTCCTCACTGTCCAAAACACGGCCGGAGGGGCCACTGGAGGGGTGGTCCTCGACACGTCCGCTGCGAACCTCGCGGTGAATGCGAGTGGGCTGACCCTGTCCGCCTGGGGCGCGCTCAACTCACGCTCGTCCACGGTTACCGTCGGCGGGAGCGTGAACGTCAGCGCGGGCTCGGCCTACGTCACGAACGCAGGAGGCGCCTGGTTGGTCTCGGGCTCGTGGACCGATCGGACGACCTCGACCTCCTGGTCCTTCGCAGCGGCCGTCACCTTCCGCGCCGCGGTGTCCCAGTCGATGATCTTCACCGGATCGAACATCGCCGGCAACGAGTTCGGCGGGGCCGTCACGTTCGACACGACGGCTCCCGGCGGGGTCACGTACACCCTGGCGGCCGGGGCCGCGGGTGACTCCTCCCTCAAGATCGGCGGGGCATTGGCCCTCCGGAACACCGCGGGGAGCGCGACGGCGGCCGCGATCCTGGACACCTCCGCGGCGAATTACAGCGTCACGGCGGCCTCCCTCACATTGGGCGCCCCCCGCGGCGCGCTCAGGTCCGAGGGATCCACGATCACGATCAACGGCGCCGTCACCGTCTCGGATGCCAACAGCTACCTCGTCCTCGGGAACGCGACCTGGGCGGTCACGGGCTCCTGGACGAACAGCAGCACGGACAGCGTGGACTGGTCTGCGGGGACCGGGACCGTGACGTTCCGGAACGGCGCGAACGCCACGATGACCTTCGCGAATTTCGGTGCGAACGAGCTTAACAACGTGGTGTTCGACGGCTCGCTCGCCGCGGGCATCACGTACACCATGGCGACGAACGGGCTACGGATGGGCGGCACCCTGACGGTCCAGAACACCGCGACGACGCCTACCGGAAACGTTGTCCTCTCCACGAGCGCGTCCAGCCTCGCGATCGCAACGGGCAACGTCGTCCTCGGCAGCCGTGGCACCTTGACCGCAAACGGTTCCACGATCACGGTCAACGGATCCTGGACCTCCACCGCGGCCAACCACGTGTGGAACAAGGGGACCTCGAGCGTGGTCTTCGGAGCGAGCGGCACGGTGACCACGAGCCCGGGCGACTCGTTCAACATCCTCACCCAAGGCGCGGGCACGACCACCCTGGGCTCGAACGTCACGGTCACCGGGCCGACCACAGTCAACGGGGCCCTGGATGCCTCCGGCTCAAACTTCACCCTTACCCTCCAGTCCACGCTTGCCATCGGTGCCAGCGGTGTCCTCAACCTGGAGGCGAGCACGGCCTCGACCTCAGGGAATGTGACGATCGCCGCGGGCGGCGCGGTCCGCTTCACGGGCGCCGCGACCTGGACAATCAACGGTTCCTGGACGGACAGCAATGCGTCGATCCCGGCCAGCTGGGCCGCCGGCACGTCGACCGTGAGATTCGTCGGCACCGCGGCCACCACGCTCACGTTCTGGACGGCGGCGGGGAACGAGTTCAACAACCTCGTCCTCGACTCCTCCGTCGCCGCGGGGTTCACGTACACCCAAGTCAACCCACTGCGGACCGCGGGCACTCTGACGGTCCAGAACACGGCCGGCGGCGCGAGCGGCCCGGTCCTCTTCGACGCGTCGGCCACGAACTACGCCTCCACGGTCGGAAGCCTCGCCCTGGGTTCCCTCGGAGCCTACCGCTCGAGGGGCGCCACGGTCACGATCAACGGCAACGTGAGCATCGCCGCGAGCGGCTACATCACGTCCGCGGCGACGGGCGCTTGGACGGTCGCGGGCTCCTGGACGGACGGCACGACCTCGGCCTCCTGGTCCTTCCTCGCTCCGATCTCGTTCGTGAGCGCGGCCAACCAGACGATGACGTTCAAGGCCGCCGCGACGGAGTTTGGCGGCACGGTCACCTTCGACACGACGAACGCGGCGGGCGTGACCTACACGATGGCGACGAACGGCTTGACACTCTCCGGACTCCTCGCGATCCGCAACTCGGTCGCCTCCCCGTCGGGGAACACGATCCTCGACACCTCGGCCGGGAACTTGGGAATCACGACGGGTTCCGTGACCCTCGGCACGAACGGCACGTTCATGGCGGAAGGATCGACGATCAGCGTCGGTGGCAACTGGACCGTGACCGCGGCCAATGCCACCTTCACGGCGGCCACGAGCACCGTGGTCTTCACCGCCGCGGCAACGATCAACATGACCCAGGTGTTCAACAACCTGACGATCGCCGCGGGGACGGCGACGCTGGCCTCTAGCCTCACCGTCAGCGCGACGCTCACGGTCTCCGGTGGAATCCTCGCGAAGGGCACGAACCCGATGGCCCTCAACGCGGTGGTCCTCTCCGGCGGCGCCCTCACGAGCACGTCGGGGAACGTGAGCGTGAGCGGCAGCGTGACAATCCCCTCCGCGTCCTCCTACATCGCGTTCGGATCAGAGACCTGGACCGTGGGCGGCGCGTGGACGAATGCGTCCATGTCGGCCGCGTGGTCCGCCGGCACAGCCGCGGTCCTCTTCAACTCGGCCACCAGCCGGACCCTGACCCTCATGGCCGGTTCAGGAAGTGAGTTCTACAACGTGACCCTGAACAGCGGTTTGAACTCAGCGACCTTCACCCTCGCGGGGAACGGGTTGCGCGTGGCCAACCTCCTGACCGTGCAGGGCGTGGGTGGCACGACCACCCTGTCGACCTCCGCCTCGAACCTTCCCGTCACAGCAGGCACACTCACGGTGGCCGCGGGTGGATCCCTCCTTGCGAACGGATCGACGATCACCCTCCGATCCATCGACTCGAGCGCGGGATCGTTCACGGCGGGAACCTCGACCCTGGTCGTGAACGCGTCGGGCGGCACGGTCAACGTGCCCCAGATCGTGAACAACCTCACGGTCAACGGCGGCGTCACGACCACGTTCACGGGCAGCCTGACCTTCGCGGGCACCCTCACGCTCACCTCGTCCACGCCCACGTTCAATGGTGACCTGACCTCCGCGGGCGCGGCCAACGTCACGTTCGCGTCGGCGACGGTCAGCTTGGCGGGCTCCTGGGACACCTCGTCCGCCGCCACTTTCACCGCGTCGTCCTCCTCCGTGTCCTTCACGGGTGCCTCCAAGACGATCACGCTCGGCGCGGGCCAATCCTTCGCCGCCGTCTCGATGTCGGGGACCCTGAGCCAGCTCACGCAAGTTACGGCCACGAGCCTGACCCTGAGCGGTGGATCGCTCACCAAGGGGACGAATCCCCTGACCGTGAACGGGAACCTTACCCTGAGCGGTGGAGCCCTGACCAGCACCTCGGGCGCAGTCATCGTAACCGGCAACGTGGACGTCTCGGCGACGGCCTCCTACATCGCTTTCGGCGCCGAACTCTGGACCGTGGGCGGCGCGTGGACGAATGCGTCCACGTCGGCCGCGTGGTCCGCCGGGACGGCGACCGTGACCTTCAACAGCGCCTCGGCCCGGACCATGACGTTCGCAGGAGCCAACCTGACCGTCCCCGAGTTCGCCAACGTGATCTTCGACACGACGGTGGCAGGCGGCGTGACCTACACGATGTCCAC
The DNA here is from genome assembly GCA_013329855.1 of Thermoplasmata archaeon. Taxonomy (GTDB): domain Archaea; phylum Thermoplasmatota; class Thermoplasmata; order RBG-16-68-12; family RBG-16-68-12; genus RBG-16-68-12; species RBG-16-68-12 sp8695u. The sequence goes on from DUJI01000031.1 coordinate 5,888, forward strand.
CCGCGGCCTGGTCCTCTCGGGCGACCTGACTGTCCAGAATACGGCTCCGAGTCCGACGGGAAGCACCGTCCTGACGACGTCGGCGGCGAACCTCCCCATCACCTCCGCAGGCAACCTCACGGCGGCCTCCCACGGCGCGCTGACCGCGAACGCCTCGACGATCGCCTTCCGGTCCTTCGACACCTCCGCAGGCACGTTCAACGCGGGGACCTCCACCCTGGTCGCCGCCACGACGGGAGGGACAATCCGTGCGTCCCAGGCGCTCAACGACCTGACCGTGAACGCGGGCGTGACCCTGAGCGAGGCCTCCGACCTGGCCGTGGGCGGTACCCTGACGGTCAACGGCGTCTTCGACACCTCCTCGTTCAACCTGACCGCCGCGACCCTCTCGCCCCTCTCCGGCGGCCTCACGGCGGGAGCAGGGGGGACCAAGGCGTTCAGCGGGGGCGTGACCGTCAACGCGGGCGGGTACTTCGGCTTCGGGGGTGCCGCGTGGACCTTCGCGGGAACCTGGACGGACAACTCCACCTCAGCCTCCTGGTCTGCCGGGACCGGGACCGTGACGTTCGGCTCCACCACGAGCGCCACGATGACGTTCGCCGCCCTCCCAGGGAACGCGCCCGAGTTCGCCAACGTGGCGTTCAACGGGGGCGCATCCACGGTCACCTTCACCATGGCGGGGAATGCCCTGGTGTGGTCCGGCCTCCTCACCGTGGCGTCCGGCAGCGGGTCCACGACGCTCGCGACGAGCGACCTCGCCCTGGCGGGCGGATCGCTCGCCATCGGCAACGGCGGCACGCTGATCGCGAATGCATCGAGCGTGGCCGTCGCCGACGTGGCCATGACGGGCGGCACCTCAGGAACCCTCACCCTCACCACGGGAGCGTGGACCGTCGGCGGGAACTGGGACACCGCGGGCGCGGGATCCATCCTGTCCGCGGGCACGTCGACGGTCACCCTTTCCGGCGCCTCGTCCACCTTGGCCATGGCCTCCGGGCAGAGGTTCTACAACCTCATGATCACCGGCACGGTCTCCCTCGCCTCCGCGGCGACGGTCGCAGCGGCGCTCACCGTGGGGGACGCGGCCGTCCTCACGAAGACGGGCCAGAGCCTCACGTTCAACGGCCTCCAGGAGAATGGGACTGGAAGCATCGCGGACGGCTCCGTCCGCGTGATCGATCTCTCCATCACGAACAGCGATTCGACGAACCTCACGACGGTCAGCGTCTTCTCCCTGTGGACGACCGACATGGAGTACACGTGGACCCATTCGTCCACCGTGGGCACCTCCACGCTGACCTTCACAATCGGCGGCAACAGCCTGGGCGGCCGGTACAACGTGACGAAGGATGGCGCCCAGTTCACGACAGGTCTCATCGACGGCTCGGGCCAGGTCGTCTTCACGATGCTTGGCTCCGACCCTGCGGTCGACGTGGTGATCACGGCCCCCTGCGGGGGCACCCGGTACTGGGTCGGAGGCACGGGCCCATGGTCGGCGACGGGCCACTGGTCTGGGGCGTCGGGAGGCGCGGGCGGATGCTCCGCGCCGGGGGCGACCACGAACGTGATCTTCGACGCCAACTCGGGCGGCGGGGCCGCGACTCTGGACCAGAACGCCTCCGTGGCCTCCGTGACCACGACGGGCTGGACGGGGACCTTCGCGCTGGGCGCCTTCACGCTCGCCGTGAGCGGGAGCGTCGCGCACGCCTCGGGCACGATCACGATCGGCGCATCCACGGGCACCGGGCTGACCGTCGCCGGGAACCTGACGTTGTCGGGCTCCGCGGTCCTCGACGGCTCGGGCGCGGCTTCCCTCGTCAGCGTGGCGGGGAACGTGGCCATCACGAGCCCGACGGCCTACATCCGGATGGGGAGCGGCACGTGGACCTTCAGCGGCTCCTGGTCCAACGCGAGCACGTCGGCCAGCTGGGCCGCCGGGAGCGGCACCGTGGTGTTCAACTCCGCCGCCTCCCGGACGATGACCTTCGCCAACCTCGCGTCGAGCGAGTTCTACAACCTGAACTTTGCCTCCACCGCAGGCAGCGGTACGGTCACCTTCACCCTCGCCACGAACTCCCTGCGGTGGGGCGGAGCCCTCGCGATCCAGGATTCCGCCGGCTCCACGACAAGCCTGGCCACGGCGAACCTCTCCCTGGTCGGCGGCTCCCTCTCCGTGGGCAACGCGGGCATCCTCGCCGCAAACGCGTCGGCCGTGTCCGCGGCTGACGTCTCCATGACCGGCGGCGCCTCGGGCACGATCCTGGTGACCACGGGCGCATGGACCGTGAGCGGGAACTGGGACACCTCGGGCGCGGGCTCGGCGTTCACCAAGGGGACCGGCACGCTCACCCTGACGGGTGCGGGTAAGACCGTGAAGACCCGGGATGCGAGCCACGGCTTCGCTAACCTGACCGTCTCCGGCACGATCACCCAGGCCGGCGCCCTGGATGTGAGCAGCGCCCTCACCATCACGGGGACCCTGACCACGGCGGGCAACAACATCGCGGGAGGGGCGAGCCTGACCGTCTCCGCGGGCGGCAGCCTCAGCGCTTCCACGTCGGCCCTCTCCTTGGGCTCGGTGACCATGAACGACGCGGCGGCGGACACGATCTCGTTGACCGCGGGATCGCTCACCGTCTCCGGTTCCTGGGACACGTCGGGGCCCTCCGCCCAGCTCCTCCTGGGCTCCTCCTCGGTGACCTTCACGGGCGCCTCCGCGACCCTCACGCTGGGTGCGTCGCAGGCCCTCCCCACCGTGGTCGTCTCGGGCGGACTCACCCTGGCCTCCCAGCTCACCGCGTCCTCCCTCACGATCGCCTCGGGCGGTCTGACGAAGGCCACATACCCGCTCACCGTGACCGGCGACCTGACCCTCTCCGGCGGATCCCTGACGTCGGCCTCGGGAAACGTCGCGGTCTCCGGGGACGTGGCCATCACTGCGTCCTCGTCGTACATCGGCTTCGGCTCCGAGGCGTGGACGGTCTCCGGGGCGTGGACGAACGCGAGCACCTCGCCCTCGTGGGTCGCCGGCACGGGGACCGTCACGTTCAACGCGGGCAGCTCGCCAACGATGACCTTCGCCGGATCGAACCTGGCAGGCGTCGAGTTCAATGCGGTCGTGTTCGACGCCGGCGCGTCCATGGTGACGTTCACCCTCGCGGCGTCGGGCCTCGTGGCCCACACGATCACGGTCCGGGGAGGCTTGGGCAGTACGACGTTGGACACGTCCGTCTCGAACCTCCCCCTGACGGCGGACACGCTGACCGTCGCGGCCGGGGGCTCGCTGGCCGCGAACGGCAGCGTGATCGCGATTCACTCCATGGACACCTCTACAGG
>DUJI01000011.1 GCA_013329855.1 Thermoplasmata archaeon
GCCCTCGCTGCGGCGGGGGCGGCGGGCTTCTTGACGACCTGCTCCGCCGCCTTGACCGTGAGGAACTTCTTCAGCCGGTCCACACTGGCCCTCTGCAGCTTCTCCAGCGTGAACCCCGCGTCGGCCAGGACCTCGGCCGTCTTCTTGGAAAGCCCGCGGTTCCGCAGGGCCTGAATCGTCGTCGCGCGTGCCATGGTCATTCCTCCGACGGAGGCTCTTCCTCCTCGACCTCGGCCTCTTCCTCGGAGATTTCCACGTACATGTCCTTCTCCGTGAGTCCGTAGGAGGCCATCTCCTGCTCGCGGAGGCGTTCCTTCCAGGACGGCTCCTCGCCGAGGACCTCCTGAAGGATGTCGTCGATGTCCACCGCACGGCCCTGGACGCTCCGGGACGGGTCCACGCCGTCCTCGCCGAATCGGAACTGGATGATCGTGTCCGCCGTGTTCCGCACCGTGCCGTCCTCCTTGACCTTGAGATCCTCGAGGGCGTTGATCAGCCGGCGCTGCATGTAGCCCGACCGGGACGTCCGCACGGCCGTATCCACGAGACCTTCGCGGCCTCCCATGGCATGGAAGAAGTACTCCGTGGGGTGCAGCCCGGACTTGTAGGACGCCTTGACGAACCCTTTCGCCTCGGCGCCCAGGTCGCCCTTCTTGAAGTGGGGCAGCGTGCGGTTCCAGTAGCCGCGGCTCAGGCGCTCGCCCCGGACGGCCTGCTGCCCGATGCAGCCCGCCATCTGGGACAGGTTGAGCATGGACCCGCGGGCGCCCGAACGGGCCATGATCACCGCGCTGTTCTCCATGCCCAGGTACTTGCCCGCGATCTGCCCGGCCTGGTCACGCGCGCGACCCAGGATCTTCATCGCCTCGACCTCGAGGGTCTCCTCGAGGGACCGCCCCGGCATCTGCTCGAGCTCGCCGCGACGATAGGACTCGACCAGCTTCTCCACCTTGTCCGTCGCGGACCGGAGGCCGTCCGAGATGTCCTTCTTCGCCTCGTCGGGGATGTCCTCGTCGTCGATGCCCGTGGTGAAGCCGCGGACCATGATCGCGCCGATGGCCATCTTCGTGGCCTTGTCCAGGAACTCCCGGGCCACGTCGGGGCCGTAGTCCCGGGCCAGCTTGTCCACGATCTTCCCCTTGAACGCCCCGATCGCGTTCTCGTCGATCGTCCCGGACGCGATCTTCCCGTCCTTGATGACCACGAGGGAGTCCTCGTCCCGGAGCTCCTTGAGCCCGATGTCGCCCTTGGGCGCGATGGACGACTTGAACGTCATGCTCAGGTCCTCGGGGAGGACCATGGAGAACAGCTGCTTCCCGGTCCAGTACTCCTCGCCGCCCTTCTTGATCTCGGGCGCGGGGAGCTCGTCCATGCGGATCTTGCTCAGGATGAACACGACCTGCTCCCGCGTGAAGCGGGAGTCCTTGTGGGTCAGGAGGAACCCGCCCGTGATGTGGTCGTGGATCCCGCCGATCACGGGCCCGCCAAACCGGGGCGACAGGATGTGCTCCTGGACGCGCATGAGGACGCGGGCCTCGGCCCGGGCCTCCTCGCTCTGGAGCACGTGGAGGTTCATCTCGTCCCCGTCGAAGTCCGCGTTGTACGGGGGGCAGACGGCCAGGTTGAACCGGAACGTCTTGTGGGGCATGACGCGGACCTCGTGGGCCATCATGGACATCCGGTGCAGGGAGGGCTGCCGGTTGAACAGGACGATGTCCCCGTCCACAAGCTGCCGCTCGATGACGTACCCGATCTCGACCGCCTCGGCGACGACCTCCGCGTTCTTGTCCGTCACGCGGATGCGCCGGCCGTCCGGTCGGATCACGTAGTTCACGCCGGCCAGATACTCGCCGAGCGGGCCCAGCGGGGTCGGGCCCCGCTTGACCCAGGTCTTCACGATCTCCAGGTTGTACGCCTGGACGTGGACCGGGACCGTGAGCTCGCGGGCCGCCTCGACGGGGACGCCGACCTCGTTGATGGACAGGATGGGGTCCGGCGAGATGACCGTGCGCGCGCTGAAGTTCACGCGCTTCCCCGAGAGGTTGGACCGGAACCGGCCTTCCTTGCCCTTGAGCCGCTGGACGAGCGTCTTCAGCGGGCGCCCGGAACGGTGCCGCGCGGGCGGGATGCCCGCGGTCTGGTTGTCGAAGTACGTCGTGACGTGGTACTGGAGCAGCTCCCACAGGTCCTCGACGATGAGCTGGGGCGCGCCCGCGTCCCGGTTCTCGCGGAGGCGCTGGTTGATCCGCAGGACGTCGACGAGCTTGTGCGTGAGGTCGTCCTCGGAGCGGTCGCCCGACTCCAGGGTGATCGACGGACGCACGGTCACGGGCGGAACGAGGAGCGCGGTGAGGATCATCCACTCGGGACGCGCGACCTCGGGGTTCATCCCGAGCACGCGGAGGTCCTCGTTGGGCACGCGCTCGAGGCGCTCCCGGACCTCCTTGGGCGTGAGCTTGTGGCCGTCCTCGCGGAACGTGGTGGGCTTGTCCAGGGTGACCTTGCCCTGGTCCTCGCCGCAGTGGGGGCAGCGCTGGCGCTTCGTGGCCTCCCGCGCGGTCTCCTTGGACACAAGGCCGACGTCCGTGATGTCCCCGCCCAGGTCCTCCACCTGCTCCATCTCGGCCATGTACTCCAGGGCCTGCTGGCGCGTGAGGAGGAGCCGCCCGCAGCGTCGGCACGTGGCCTGGAGGAGCTTCTTGATGTCCTTCACGTACCCGACGTGGATCACGGGCATGGCCAGGTCGATGTGCCCGAAGTGGCCGGGACAGTCGTCCACCTTGCCGCCGCACGTCTTGCAGCGGAGGCCGGGCTCGATCACGCCGAGGTGGGAGTCCATGAGGCCCATGTCGATCGGGAAGCCGTCGTCGTCGTACGTGTCGGCCGTGATGATCTTGGTCGCCGACATCCGCCGGATCTCGTCCGGGCTGAGCAGCGCGAACTTGATCGCGTGGATTCGCTTCGTGACGCCTCGCATGGCCATCATCGCATGTCCTCCAGTTGCAGCCGCATGACGACGCCCAAGGAGAGGAGCTCGTCGAGCAGGAGCTTGAACGCGTAGGACGTCTGGACGGGGTAGATCTTGGACGTGTTCTCGCAGACGGGGCAGCGGAGGTTGCCCTTGCGGTCCTTGATCGCGAAGTGGCCGCACTCCACGTTGCCGCAGACGTACTGGATCGTCCCGTCGGATTCGTCCAGGAGGCGGTCCTTGATCACCATGGCCGCGCCGTGGCCGATCAGGCAGTCCCGTTCCATCTCACCGAACCGCAGGCCGCCCTGGCGGGACCGGCCTTCCGTCGGCTGGCGGGTGAGAATCTGCACGGGGCCGCGGCTGCGGACGTGGAGCTTCCCGGAGACCATGTGGTGGAGCTTCTGGTAGTAGATCACGCCGATGAAGATCTCCGCGGGGATCAT
>DUJI01000069.1 GCA_013329855.1 Thermoplasmata archaeon
CACGTAGCCGAGCTCGATCCCGTCCGTGTCCATGACCGGCATCCCGATGAGGGACGCACCCTTCCGAGCCGCCAACGGATGACCTCCCCGGACCGTCCCCGCGGGGTCGGTCGGGCCGGCCGCCGATGCGGGCGCGGCTACTTGAAGCTTTTCGGGAACGCGCGTTTCACGGGGACGAGCCAGGGGAAACCGCGCCCCATCCAGGCGGACCGGGCCATATCGTTATCGCCCTCGATATCGAGGTCGCTTCTTTTATACCCGGATTGCCGCCATCGCGACGGACGTCCCTCCCTCCCGTCCAGACGGAGGTGGGAAGCGGTTGGTAGCATGCCTCGCTGCGCCCTGTGTGACTCGGACATCCCCGAAGGGCGGCTCGCATGCGACGCGTGCGGACAGCCGCTCGACCGTCCCTTGTCCGCGAACGCGGCCCCCGACGCGGTCCGCCGCGCCCTGGAGGGCGCCCGCAAGGACCTCGTCGCGGCGGGCAGAAGCCGCCTGGACGGCTCCTCCGCCCGGGCGCTCGTCGAGCGCGCGGAGCAGACGGAGGCCGCAGGCGAGTACGGCCGGGCGTTGGACTTGGCCCGCGCCGCGCGACGGGCCCTCGATCTCTCGAAACGCCGGTCCCGCGTGGCCGAGGCGCTCACCAAGGCGGACGCGATCCTCCAGGACGCGAAGCAGGCGGGGATCGAGACCACCGCCTTCGAGTGGAACATCGCGAAAGCGAGGGCCAAGGCGGATTCCGGGGAAACCCGCGGGGCGGAGAAGCTCCTCCGGCGCATCTCGATCCGCACCCTGGACCAGCGGAGGGAACGGCTCCTCCAGAAGGTCCTGGACAACGCGCAGGCCCGCGTGAACTATGCCCGGGAGCGCGGCGGCAGCGTCGCGGATGCCGAGGCCGTCCTCGCCGACGCGCGGGAGGCTTTGGCCCTCCGCGACTACGCGAAGATCCGGCCCCTGACCGCCAAGGCGATCGAGAAGGCGGAGGCCGCGCGGAAGTACGCCCGCGCGGAGGCCATCCTGGGACGGGCCGCCACGGAGGTGGACGGGGCCCGGAAGGCGGGCGTGAACGTCACGGAGGCCCGCAAGCATCTCACGACGGCCCGCGACGCCCTGCGGAAGGGCGTCTTCGCGGACGTCCAGTCCCTCGCCCAGAGGGCCCGGCACGGTCTCCGGGAGGCGAGGCAACACGCGGCCGCGGAGGGTGTGCTGCGGGACTCCGAGCGGGAGGTGGCCCGGGAAGGCCGCAAAGGCGTCGACGTGACCCACGCGGAGGCCTTCCTCCACGAAGGGGGCAAGGCGCTCGAGGGCCGGGACTATCCCAAGGTCCGGGAGTACGCCGCGGACGCCCACGAGGCCGTGCGGGAGGCCGTCCTCCTGAAGCACGCCCAGGACGCGCTCGCCGCCCTCTGGCTGGACCTCGACGACCTGTCCAAGATGGGCGCAGACCCCGCGGAACTCGAGAGGGCTCTCCTGGACCTGAAGAAGGCCATCGAATCCCACGACCTCGGGGGCGCGCGCCGGCTCGTGACCCACGCCCGCCATGCCGCAGAATCCGCGCGCGAGGCGCACTATCGCGGCATCATGGAACGTTCCCTCAAGGTCATCCTGATCAACGCCTCCCGGGGCCTTGACCCCGAGGTGGGCCGACAGCTGCTGCGGCAGGTGGACGACGCAATCTCCCTGGGGAAGACCGTGGACCTGCAGGCCCTGGTCGACCAGCATCTCGCCACGGCGGATGCGGGCACGGAGCGGGGCCTGAACGACCGCGTCATGATGGCGCGGGACGAGATCGTGCGGCTGCGGCAGGCGGGCCAGGACACGGTCGCCATGGAGGGCAAGCTGGCCGACGCCGCCATCGCGATTCAGGAGAAGCGCTTCTCCAGCGCGGACGGCCTCCTGGACGCGGTGGAGCATGACTTCCAGAGCATGCGGGAGACCCTGCGCGGGGAGGCCGCGGAGGTCCTCGGCCGCGCCCGCGGCGAGATCGACCATGCCCAGGCGGCCGGTGTCGCCATGGACACGGCCGTCCTCATGATGCTCAAGGAGGCGGAATCCGCCTACGCGGAGAGCCGCTACGGGGACACGATCTACATCGGCAAGTCCTGCATCGACGAGGTGCAGCGGGTGGCCCAGGAAAGCGTCCGCGCGCGCGAGGCCTCCCAGGAACGGGATGCGCGTGCCCGGGCCGACCGGATCCAAGCGCTCCATCAACGGATGGACGCGGTATCCGCCGAGATCCAGACGCTCGCGCTGGAGAACGTGGACCTCGCCAAGGCGATGGCTCTGGTGTCCAGCGCCAACCAGGCCATCAAGGACAACGACCTGGACCGCGCCGAGCGGTACATCGCCGCGGCCGAAGGCCTCGTGGAAGGCGCCAAGACGGCCCTCCATCAGCAGGCCACCGAGGTGCTCGGACGCCTCCGGGACAAGGTGGAGTCCGCCCGGGCCGAGGGCCTCCTCACGCCCGACCTGGAGATGGGCGTGGGCGACGCCGTGAAGCTCCTCAACGAGGGGAAGGCCACAGAATCGATCCGGGCCGCCGCCTCGCTGGACCAGTCCATCGAGGCCAAGCGCCGCGAGCGGATGCTCGACCAGCAGCGGTCCGCCATGGACAAGGCGAAGTCCGCGGCGACGAAGTTCATCGCGGTCAAGCGGCTCATCGAGGACCTCCGGAAGGCGGACATCGACATCACGGGCGCCGAGGAGGACCTGCACAAGGCGGAGAAGGCCCTCGACGAACGCGCCTTCGACGACGTGGACGCGATCCT
>DUJI01000091.1 GCA_013329855.1 Thermoplasmata archaeon
ACCCGTGATCCCGTCCGTGTCGATGTGCGTGACGATCTTCACGAAGCGCGCGGCGCGCAGCCGGTCCGCGATCTCTTGGGCGACCGCCTCCATCCGGATCCATCTAGCGGGAGGGAGCCCATGAAGCTTTGGGAAGGGTCGCGGAACGGGAGACCGTGGGGCCGACGGGTCGAGGTCCGCGAGTTACCCTCACTCAAGGGTAACTTCCCGGACGCCGCGATCCGGCCCCTGCGGTCTTCTCCGCCGCAAAACCCATCTGCGTGGCGTCCCTAGGGTGCCCGTTGATGCATTACACCTCCACCGCGCTCCTCGTCCGGGAGCGCCGGGTCCTGCTCGGCAGGCGGACCTCCCAGGTGCGCTTCGCGAACATGTGGGACGCCTTCGGCGGCCACCGCGAGGAGGGCGAGACGCCCGCCCACACCCTCGTCCGCGAACTGTACGAGGAACTCGCGATTCGCGTGACGGTGGCCCGGTTCCTCCACGAGTACGAGGACAAGGACCCGACGTCCAAGGAGACGTACCACCACCATCTGTACCTGGTGACCGGGTGGCAGGGCGAGCCGCGGATCGCGAACGACGAGCACGCGGAGATCCGCTGGTGCACCGCGGAGGAGGCCGCGAAGCTCAAACTGCAACCCCACCTGAAGAAGGTCCTCCGCGAGGTGCTCGCGAAGAACGTTTAAGCGCGACAGGCGCCTGGGTTACCGCGGGAGACCCATGGTGGACACCGCCACGCTCTTCAAGATCCTCTCCGAAGCGAAGACGATCGTCGTCGTGGGCGCGTCCAAGAACCCGGAGAAGGACGCCCACAAGATCCCCCAGTACCTCCAGGAGCAGGGCTACCGGATCATCCCCGTGAACCCCACGGCCGACGTGATCCTGGGCGAGCGCGCGTACAAGTCCCTCTCCGACGTCACGGAGCCCTACGACGTCGTCGACATCTTCCGGCCCTCGGAGGACGTCCCGCCCATCGTGGACGAGGCGATCCGCGGACCGGCCAAGGTGATCTGGATGCAGCTGGGCATCGAGAACGACGCCGCGGCGAAGAAGGCGGAGGCCGCGGGCAAGATCGTCGTCCAGAACGCCTGCATGATGGTCGCCCACCGCAAGCTCGTGGCGTCGACCTAGCCGAGGACGGACGACACGAGGACGAGGGCCACGCTCTCGCCGCCCAGCCGCCGCGCGGCGAGGGCCAGGCGGTGCACATCGGCCAGGACGGCCGCGCCCTCCTTGGTCTTCGGCGCGGTGGGCGTGAGTTCCGAGACGAGTTCCAGGAGGGCTTCCTGGGGGACCGCGCCCGATCGGATGGAACCGGACGTGCCGCACTCCAGCTTGAGCGTCTCGAGGCCGCCGACGCCGGCCAGCGGGACGCTCACCCACGCGGCACGCCGCAAGGGGATGAGCTCCCCGAGGCGCCCTCGGTTCCCTGCGAGATGGTCCAGGGCTTCCCGCGTCCGCTCCATGTGCCAGGTCTTGGCCGGGCCGACCCCCTTGGCCAGGACGAGGTGGTCGAGCCACGTCAGGTCGTGCACGTCCCGGACCGTGGCGCGCGCCGTGAACAGGACCTTGGCCAGGAGGTTGAATCCCTCGCGCAGGGTCCTCGCCTCCTCGGAGTCCACGCCCCCGGACTCCCGCGCGGCGCCGAGCGTCTCCGCGAACGTGGCCTGGGCCGTCAGGAGCTCCTGGAAGTCCACCACGCGGAGGAGGGCGCGCCAAGGCACGAGCCCTCGAAACGTCGCGCCGCGGGAAAAGGGTGCCGCCTCAGATGAGGACCACGGACTTGACGCCGTCCACCTGCTTGATCCGCGGCAGGAGCCGCTCCGGGACGGGCGCCTCGGTCACGATGAAGCCCTTGGGCTCGTCGAACAGCTCGGGGTCGTCGATGACGACCTGGCGCACGCTGATGCCCGCCTCCGCGATGATGGTCGCCACGCCGGCCAGGATGCCCGGCTTGGACGGGTTCGCGGCGATGATCTCGATCGCGCCCCAGTTCATCAGGGGCGCCACGTCGCGCAGGTGGCACACGGGGTGCAGCTTGTCGAAGAACGCGCGCAGCTCCGGCGTCTTCTCGATCGTGGCGACCGTCGCGGTCACGACGCGGCGGTCCACGCCGGTCGCGCGGGCCATGGCCGTGTCGGAGACCTTGATGTCGCCGCAGAAGACGTGCCCCTCATGGACCCGGAGTCCGTAGAGGACCATGATTTGCGCGACCTTCTCCTGCGCGGGGAAGCCCTTGAAGTGCGTGCGGAAGCGTGCCCACATCGGGGGAACCTCGATGTGCGCAAGAGTACATGGTAGGTTAATCCTTTCGTGTTACAACGTTCGAACACGTACATCAATACGCACAAACGATATATAGTGTCCAAGTCTTCGGCCGGCATCTTGCGGTGAGAACATGCAGGCCATCGAGAACGAAACGGCGGCTGGGGACGAGGTCAAGATCCTGTTGGACATGGACGACGTCCCGCGCGCCTGGTACAACATCCTGCCCGACCTGCCCGCGCCGCTCCCGCCGCCCCTGCACCCGGGCACGAAGCAGCCCGTGGGGCCGGACGCGTTCGAGCCCATCTTCCCCAAGGAGATCATCCGACAGGAGATGAGCGGCAATGCGACGGAACCCATCCCCGAGGAGCTGCGCGAGGCATACCTCCGCCTGGGCCGGCCCACGCCGATGTACCGCGCGAAGCGGCTCGAGGCGTTCCTGAAGACGCCCGCGCGGATCTACTACAAGCGGGAGGACCTCTCGCCCGTCGGATCGCACAAGCCCAACACGGCGATCGCCCAGGCGTACTTCGCGCGCAGGGAGGGCGTCGAGGCGTACGTTACGGAGACGGGCGCGGGACAGTGGGGCTCCGCGGTCGCCCTCGCCACGAACTACTTCGGGATGAAGGCCAAGGTCTACATGGTCCGCGCCTCGTACGACCAGAAGCCGTACCGGAAGCACCTCATGCGCCTGTTCGGCGCCGAGGTCTTCCCGAGCCCGAGCGGCCAGACCTCCTTCGGCCGGAAGCTCCTCGAGAAGAACCCGGACAACCCAGGCTCCCTGGGGATCGCGATCTCCGAGGCCCTGGAGTCGACGGTGACCACGCCGAACACGAAGTACTCCATCGGCTCCGTGCTGAACCACGTGCTCATGCACCAGACGGTCATCGGCCTGGAGGCGCTCAAGCAGTTCGAGGTCGCGGACGTGGAGCCGGACTACATGGTCGGCTCCGTGGGCGGTGGCTCCAACTTCGGCGGCTTCGCGTACCCCCTGATCGGGGAGCGCCTCCACGGCCGCTCGGAGACGCGGTTCATCGCCGTCGAGCCCGAGTCGGTTCCGTCCATGACGCGCGGGAAGTACGAATACGACTTCGGGGACACGGCCGGCCTGACGCCATTGATCAAGATGTTCACCCTGGGCCACGACTTCATGCCCTCGCCCATCCACGCGGGCGGCCTGCGGTACCACGGGAGCGCACCCACGCTGAGTGTTCTGCTGGACGCCGGGATCGTCGAGCCGCGGGCCGTGGATCAGCTGACCACGTTCCAGGCCGCGGAGATCTTCGCGAAGACGGAGGGCCTGATCCCCGCGCCGGAGACCGCGCACGCGATCCGCGGGGCGATCGACCTGGCGCTCGAGGCGAAGCGGAGGAACGAGGAGACGGTCATCGCGTTCAACTACAGCGGCCACGGGCTCCTGGACATGGAGGGCTACGCGCAGTACCTTGCGGGCAACCTCGGGAACAACGGAAACGACGGCAACGGGCACAACGGCGGGAACGGGCACTGAGTGGGTCTCCCCCAGCTTGGGAATCGGCCAGGAGAGGCGCGCCTTGAAATCGATGGCAGGCCCCGGATCGACGCCGACGGCCCGAGCCTAGCGACGCCGCTAGCTTCATGGCGCGTCCGGGACATACCTGCCGATGTGGCAGGGGGTGCCGCACGCCGGAGAGCGTCGTCCGTACGATCGCTTTGATCTTGGTCGTCGCCGCTCTCTTGGCAGGCGTCCTTGGGATCCTTGGACCTTGGTGGTCGTTCCAGGAGGCCAGCTTCGGCCACTTTGGGCAGTACACCGGCACGCTGGACTGGGGGCTCGTGTCGAGCACCTACAGTCCCCCGCCCATCGGGACTCCCCCCCGGACGTCCAACTACACGAACCTGCCTCACATCGGAGGCGTGCTGAGCGGTGCCGCCGTCCTGTCGGTCTTGTCGCTAGGCTTCGGCGGCGGGCTCATCCTCACCATGGTCCCGGCCTGGCGGAGGGATTGGTTCCGGTTTCTTGGCCTTGCGCTCGGGGCCGCGGGAGGCGCCGCAGATTTCGTCGCGGCCTTCTACGTGATGAGCGCTCTCCCGGGAGCGGCGGAGACGGACCTGAGGACGATCACGAGCTTCGTCTCTATCACGAGCTTCTGGGGCTCGGGGAGCGGCGGCAATTTCGACTTCCACATCGACTTGGTCTGGGGCCCGGGATGGGCGTGGTATGCCGCGGTCGTCGCGGGCATCCTGCTGGTCCTCGCAGGCATCGCCCGCTGGCGCGGCTGGGTCTTGCCGAGTCGTCGCACGGGGTCGCCCTCCACCGAGAGATCCGAGGCGCCACCGCGGCAAAGGCCATGAGCCTCTCCTGCCTTCCTCGCTCGTGGACGTCGGCGTGGACGTGGGCGGGACCTTCACCGACTTCGTCGGGTTCCGCGGACGTGAGGTCGTCACGACCAAGCTGTCCTCGACGGCGGATCCTTCCCAGGCCGTCCTCGCCGGCATGCGCGAGCTGGGCGCGGACGGCATGGCCCACGGGACCACCGTGGCCACGAACGCGATCCTCGAGCGGAAGGGCGCCCGCACGGTCTTCGTGACCACCGCGGGTTTCGAGGACTTGCTGGTCATCGGGAGGCAGAACCGTCCGAGCCTCTACGACCTCCGCGTCGCGCGTCCTCCGCCCACGGTGCCCCGCGAACTCTGCCTCGGGGTTCGAGAGCGCGTGGATGCCCACGGGCGGGCCATCCATCCCCTGACGGACCGGGAGATCCGCAGGATCGTCAAGGAAGTCCGGGCCCGCGGAGCCGAGTCCGTCGCGGTCTGCCTGCTCTTCGCCTTCCTCCGGCCGCGGCACGAGCAGCGGCTCCGGGAGGCACTCGGCGACCTGCCGGTCTCCACCAGCCACGACGTGCTCGCGGAGTTCCGCGAGTTCGAACGGGCGTCGACCACGGTGCTCGACGCGTACGTCAAGCCCCTGGTCTCCCGCTACTTGGCGGACCTCCGCTCGTCGATCGGGCGGGACTTCTTCGTCATGAAGTCGGGCGGGGGCGTCGCGTCCCAGGGGGACGTCCTCCGGCGGCCCGTGGACCTGGTCCTGAGCGGCCCCGCGGGCGGCGTGGCGGCGGCCGTCGCTCTCTCCCGCGCGTCGCGTCGCAAGAACCTCGTGACCTTCGACATGGGCGGCACCACC
>DUJI01000022.1 GCA_013329855.1 Thermoplasmata archaeon
CTCCTGCTCCAGCTCGTTCACGCGCGCGACGGTCACGTCCTTCGTCGTCGCATGGGCCGTGATCTCCTTCGCGGCCTCGCCGGCGACGAGGCCCGCCTTGGCCTCCGCCCGCGCGAGCGCGGCCTCCACGTCGAGGAGCCGCTGGAGGCGGGCGTCCTCCTCGAAGACGGCCTTCATCTTCGGGCGGCCGTAGCGAAAGTCGATCGGGCAGAGCATGGACATGGTGCTCACGTCGGGGCAAGGCCCCGGGCCGTTATGGAGCTTTCTCCCTGCGGCGCGGGGGAGACCGCCGGAAGGGCCACACGCCGGGAATCCCCATGGGTTCCCGAGGGATTGCCGTGCGCGTGGGAAGGTTCCAGGTCATCGGGCTAGTCGGCGTGGCGCTCATCGCGGTGGCCGGCGTGCTCGCCGTGGTGCTGCCCCAGCTCTCTCCGCCCTCCTCCGTCCCACCGTTGGCGTGGGAGGTGCTCTTCGGCGCGGGCGGTCTCCTCTTCTGGGTCGGCGCGATGGGCGGGATCTCGGAGGTCATCCGGGGAACCGGCCGACGTCCGGCCGTCGGCGGCGAGCCCGTCTCGCCCCCGAAGGGAGGCCTAGCCACGCCGTACGGGGCTGCCGTGTCCCGGGAGGAGCAGGGGTGCGTTCAGGGCCGTGAGCTTGCGGAAGGAGTCCCTGGAAGCGGCCACATCCTCCATGGCGATGGGCGGTTCCGGCGTCCCCCGCCGGCCGTTTACCGCGTCACCTGCGAACAGGATGCCCGCCTCGCGTGCGTAGAACGCGCACGACCCGAGGGTGTGCCCGGGCGCGTGGATCACTTCGACGGGCCAGCCCAGGATGTCCAGCACCTCGCCGCCGTCCAGGAGGCGGTCCGTTTCCAGGGGCGGGCCACGCATGAACGGCGTGAAGAGTCCCATGAAGGCCGCGACGACCTTCATCCTGGCTTCCACGCCATGGGTCCGTCGCCGCTCGCGCTTGGCTGCCACGGGGGCGTCGATCCGGTGCAGATCCACCTCGGCCCGGGACTCGCGCTTCCAGACGACCGCGGTCCCGACGTGGTCCACGTGATGGTGGGTGAGCAAGAGGACCGCGATGTCCTCCACCTCCTTGCCCAGCTCCCGCAGCCCCTGGCGGATGTGGTCCTCCGCCTTCCGCGTGCCCGTGTCCACGAGGACGATCTTCCCCAGGTCGAGGACGTACAGGTTCACGAACCGGTCCTCGAGGCGGTACACCTGGTCCGCCACGCGCTGGAGACGGTCCGGGGCCACGCACGGTCCATCCGGGCGTCCCGGATAAGGCTCGCGCCGGGGGTCAGGCCGCGGGGGATCCCAACGGCAGGCGGAGCGCGAACACGGCGCCCTTTCCGGGCTCCGTCTCGAGCTCGATCTGACCGCCGTGGGCGTCGACCACGGTCTTCGAGAACGTGAGCCCGAGACCGACTCCCTCGCCCCGCGCCTTCGTCGTGAAGAAGGGCTTGAAGATCTGGTCCCGTTCCTCCGGGGACATCCCTTTGCCCGTGTCCCGAACGCGCACCACCGCGGTCGCCGCCTCGGGCCGGAGGGAGACCGTGACGGTCCCCTGCTCCGTCGCCTGGAAGGCGTTCTTGATCAGGTTGACGAACACCTGGGACATCTTCAGGGGGTCCACGGACGCGGACACGGAGGCGTCGCCCAGGTCAAGCGCGAGGGACACGCCCTCCCTCCGGAACGCCGCCGCCTGCTCTGCGGCGATGCGGAGGAGGACGCCCAAGTCCGTGGTCTCCTTCTTGAGGTCCGTGGACCGCGTGAAGCTCAGGACCCCCTCGATGATCTTCCCCGCCACACGCCGCTGGGCGTCGATCCGGTCCAGCCGATCCCGGAGGGCGGGGTCCGTGATCTGGCCACGCAGGTTCGCGGTGAGCAGGGCGATGTTCGTGAGCGGCGTGTTCAGCTCGTGCGCGACGAACGCCGCGGTGCGACCGATGGATGCCAGCCGCTCCGACTCGATGAGCCGCGCCTCGGCCCGCCGGTAGTCCGTCACGTCCTCGATGATCGTGAGGATCGTTGGCTCGGAGGCCAGGTCCACCCGCTCGGACCAGAGCCTGCCCTGCCGCAGCTCGCCACCCTTCGTGCGCAGGACCGTCTCGATGCCGCGGACCCCCTCCCCCCTCGAGAGGGGTTCCAGGATCGCCGCACGGTTCTCGATGGGCTGCAGGATGTTCACCTCGGCGGCTGTCTTCCCGATGAGCTCCTCGCGGCGGTACCCGAAGGCTCGCACGAAGCTCTCGTTCACGTCGATGAGGCGGCTGCCGTCCAGGCGGGAGATGATCGCCGGCAGCGGGTTGAGGTAGAAGGCTTTGGAGAACCTCTCCGCGAGCTGGCGGCGGACGTCGTCCGCGTGTTCGGCCTCGAGGAACTGTCCCATCCGTACCCCGAGATCCGCCATGAGGTCCGGGAACGTCGGATCGGGCTCATGCGAGGCACGGCTGAAGAACACCATGATGCCGAGCACCCTGCCGCTGTGGCCCGTGATCGGGAAGGAGAGCCCCTGTCGCAGGCCGAGGGCCTCCGCGGCCCGGGTCCGCTGGAAGTGCCGGGCCGGGGTCAGTTCGTCCAGCCACTCGGGGCGCCCCGTGGCCCACGTGGTCCCCGGGATGCCCACGCCCCGACGGACGGCGATGGCTTGGCCCGCGTTCTCGAACTCGCGGGAGGGGAACCCCTCGACGTGCCACGCCCCCTCCCATCGGAGGACGTCCCCGTCGGGCAGGCACCTCCAGAGCTCGCCGTACTCCCAGTCTGCTTCCTCGCAGACGGCACGAAGGATGCGTGGGACCGCCTCCCGGAAGGACGCGGAGCCCTCTAGGACGCGGGTGACCGCGTACTCCGTGCGGAGGCGGCGCTCCGCCCGCGCCCGCTCCGTGATGTCCAGGGCGAGGATGAGCCGGGCGCGGTGGCCGTCGAAGTCGATCTCGTTGCCGCGGACCTCCACGTCGATCAGCGTGCCGTCGCGCTTGATGTGACGCCAGATCCCGATGGACTCCGTCGAGCTGTCCAGGCTCTCGATCTCCCGGGTCAGCCGCGGGACCTCGCTCGGCGGCCGGATGTCCTTGATCGTCATCCGCAGGAACTCGTTCCTCGAGTAGCCGTAGCGCTCTACGGCCGCATCGTTCACGGCGAGGAAATAAAGGCTCTTGACGTCGTAGACCCACATGGGGAGCGGGTTCTTCTCGAAGAGGAGGCGGTACGTCTCCCCGATGAAGCGCACTCGAGGATACCTCGCCGCCTCGCCGGGTTCGGGCGAGGGGGGGTCGTCACGGCGCTCATCCGGCTCGTTTCGGGGCATCGACGGCTGGGGACGGCGGGCCTTGTACATCTCCCTCTCCGGTTACCATTCCCGAACAGGCTATATCCCGTTTGCTGTCTCAGAATCTTCGGTGACCCTAAATCCGGTCCTCTTCGGATGCACGGGAGGCTATCGCGGCGTCCCCGCCCTGATGGTCTCCTGTCCCCCCATGAAGGGCCGGAGCACCTTGGGCACGGTCACCGTCCCATCCGCGTTCTGGTAGTTCTCGAGGATGGCCACGAGGCCGCGGGACGTCGCCATGGCCGTCGAGTTCAGGGTGTGCGGGGTGAACTTGTCGCCGCCCACCTTGCCCGCCCGGATGTTCAGCCGTCGCGCCTGATAGTCCGTGCAGTTGGAGCACGAGATCACCTCCCGGTATTTCCCCTGCCGAGGATACCACGCCTCGATGTCGTACTTCTTCGCCGCCACGGTGCCGATGTCCCCCGTGCAGACGTTGACCACGCGGTAGGGGATCTCCAGGGCGCGGTAGATCGCCTCGCCGTTCGCGCGGAGCTTCTCGTGCCACGTCCAGCTGTCCTCGGGGCGGCAGAAGACGAACTGCTCGATCTTGTTGAACTGGTGCATGCGGAAGAGCCCCTTCGTGTCCACGCCGTGCCCGCCGATCTCCCGCCGGAAGCACGCGCTGATCCCGGCGAACGCGAGGGGCAGCTGCCCCTCGTCGATGATCTCGTCCTTGTACAGGGCGCCGATCGGATGCTCCGAGGTCGCGATGAGGAACAGGTCCTCGCCGTCCACCTTGTACATGACCGTCTCGAATTCCCCCAGGTCCGTGACGCCCTCGTACGCGTCGCGGTGCATCATGTACGGCGGGAACACGGGCGTGAAGCCCACCTTGACCAGGTGATCCAGCGCGAACGACAGGAGGGCCTGATCCAGGCGGACGAGGTCGCCCATCATGTAGACGAACCCCGCGCCCGCGATCTTCCGCGCGCGCTCGAAGTCTGCGAGCTGCAGCGCCTCGAGGAGCTCGCCGTGCGGCTTGAGCTCGAAGTCGAACGTCCTAGGCGTGCCCCACGTGGCGACCTCCACGTTCTCCGTGTCGTCCTTGCCCACGGGTACGCTCTCGTGGAGCAGGTTGGGCAGGCGCATGAGCCCGTTCCGGACCCTGGTCTCGAGGTCGGCGGACTTCGCGTCGAGGGCCCCGATCTTCTCGGGGAGTTCCGTGGCATCCTTCTGCAGCGCGGACGTGTCCTTCTTCGCTTTCTTGGCCTCCGCAATCGCTCGCGTGATCTCGTTGCGCCGCTTCTTGAGGGCGTCCGCCTCGGTCATCGCGGTGCGCCATTCCTGGTCCCATGCGATCACGCCGTCCAGGAGGCGTTCCTTCTCCGCGGTGCCACGCTTCTTCAGGTCCCTACGGACCACGTCGGGGTGTTCGCGGATGAGCCGGATGTCCAGCACGGTCGAGCCGATGGGTCGAACCGTATTTGTAGGTTACCCGGGAGCTCATCCGCCCTTGGGAGAAGTGTGACTCCCGTGATAACGGCCGAGGACTCCTTATATAACGAGGAAACCCGAGGAGGTACACCGAGGATTCATGGTCTTCCGTCTGCGTCCCGCCGTGGTGGCCGCCGGCTTCGCCGTCCTCTTCGCTGTCATCGCAACCCTCAGCTGGGCCACCGCCATGACGACCGCGGGGCCGTGGTTCGATGTCACGATCAACTTGGCCGTGTATGCGGTGGCAATCGCCCTGGGGTCCCTCCTCGCGGTCGTGCTGGTGCTTCATGCCACTGCGCGGGTCGCGTCCCTCGAGTCCTCCTTGCGGCGGCTGGACCGCCGCATCGCCCTCCTGCGTCCTGCGCCCGGGGACCGTCCGGCGGACGGAGCTGTCCACCACGTCTCGGTCCCCCGCGACCTAGAGGCCGAGCTGGGCTCGGGGCTCGACGCCTTCGCGGACGGGCCCTCGTCCCGTGTGGCCGTCCTGGAGAAGGAGGGCCACGACACCCTGGTGTCGCCCTCGGGAACGGCTCGGCCATCCACGGCCGAGACGAGGACCGCATTCCTTCGTTTGCTCGTGCGCGAGCGAATCGCGTTGCGGGAGGCGCGGGCTCGCGTCTGGCAGACCGCCGCGGGGCCCGTCCTCTTGTCCATAGTCTTCCTGGCCATCGCGGGCCCTATGCTCCCGGGTGCCGGGGGATTCGCCACCGCGCATTACCAGTTCAACACGGCCCTCGTCCTCGTCTTGGCGTACGGCTTCGCGCCGCTCATCGCGTGGTCCGTTCTCGCCCTTGGACTCATGGGCTCTGCGACGCATCGCGAACTCACATGAGGCCGCTTGCGCCCGTAGGGTCGGCCGACCACGGGATACATAGAATACGGGCCCAAAGCTCATGCAAGTGGGACATCCTTCATAACCCCGGGCACAATCAGGTTCGCAGCCCTGGAGGGAGTTGCATCCAGATCGCGTCGGACGATTCAATGTCCGGTATCTTCTCTGATGTCGAGCGGGATGGCTTCCTCGAGGCCGCCTTCCTGCTCAAGCAAACCGGGATTCCCGTGGCGGCCTGGTCACGCAGCCCGGTGTCCCAGGAGGTGATCAGCGTGATGGCCGCCACGATGTGGGGTTCCTTGGACACGCTGGTCCGGACCCTCGGGGGTGCGGGTCCTCGCTCCGCCGTGCTCGAAGTGGAGAACCGCCGGATCCTCGCCACTCTGGTGGAGCCCCGCTGGACCCTCCTCCTAGTCGCTCCGCGGTCCGTCGGGAAGCGTCGCCTGCGGGCCGAGGCCCGTCGCGTCTTGGAAAGAGTGAACCAGGCGCGCGAGGAGACCATGGCGCGGCGAGCCGCCGTGGAAGTCCGCCCGTGACGTGTTTTCCTCCGATTCGCCTCCCCTTTCCGGATTCCGCCGAACCGCCGGACGCCTGTCAGGTGAGAAGCGAAGCGGAGGGTTGATACGGCGGTAGTCCGTTAGCAAGCTGAAACTGTGGACCAGGGGGGATCGGGGTTCCGTCGTGTCGTCAGCTTGGCCTAGCGGCCGGGCTCGCCTTGGTCGCCGTATCGGCAGCCTACGTGGTGGGTAAGTCGCTCGAGGCCTACCCCGGTTCCGCCACGGCCGTCGCAGCCTTCGTTTCCCTGTTCGCCCTCGGCTATGCACGGGCCTCGGGCCTGGGCCATCCGACCCGGGCCCGCATCTACAAGCATCTCCTCGTCCTACCCGGCGACCACTTCCGCTCGATCATCCGGAGCCTGAGCATCGGCGTGGGCGAGGGAAGGCACCATCTCAACGTCATGCTCCGCGAAGGCCTGGTTCGCGAAGACAAGACGAACGGGCGGTGCCGCTACTATGCGGAGGGGCGGGGACCCGCGATGGAGCGCAACGAGCTATTTGCGAAGCACTGGGGCTACCGTGACCTGCGCCTTCGCGTGCTGTTCGCGGTGCGGAATCTGGGGGACGCAAGGCCGTCCGCGGTTGCGAAGTCGCTGGGCATCAGCCGGCAGCTCGCGGCGTACCACCTCAGGAACCTCGAAGAGCTCGGCCTCGTCACTCGCGTCGGCCGGAACTATCGTGCATCGTGACGCGGCCGCGTAGCCGCTCTTCTCCAGCTCACGGGCCAGGTCGGCGCCACCGTTCTTGATGATCCGGCCGCGCGCCAGGACGTGGACCTCGTGAGGGGTGATGTAGTCGAGGATGCGCTGGTAGTGCGTGATGATGAGCACGCCGAGATTCGGCCCTCGCAGCGCGTTCACGCCTTCGGAGACGACGCGCAGTGCGTCAATATCAAGACCGGAATCCGTCTCATCGAGAATCGCCATGCGAGGCTCCAGCACCGCCATCTGCAAGATTTCGGCGCGCTTCTTCTCACCGCCTGAGAAGCCCTCATTGAGATAGCGATTGATAAACGCCTGGTCTACCTTCAGGACTTTCATCTTCTCAGCAAGAA
>DUJI01000258.1 GCA_013329855.1 Thermoplasmata archaeon
GGCCACGTACAACCCGATGAGCTACATCGCGGACGCCCTGCACGGGCTCGTCATCACGGGATACGACTGGACCACCCTCGCGTACGCCGCGATCACGATCCTCGCCGTCGGTGCGGTGAGCCTGTCCGCGACGACATCCATGTTCCGCCGCACGGTCTCCGGCTGAGATTCGGGACGACCCGGGGCAATCCTCAAGCCATTCGGCCGGATGGCCCCGGCGGCGGGGGCAGGGCGCCATCGTCGACGGTCGCGGCGAGCACAGCGTGTGGCACGAGACGCCCATCCGGCTCTTCCTGGCGTCCCTCGTCCCGCTCGCGCTCGCGATTCCGCTGCGCGCGCTGGCCTTCCCGGACACCAGCCCGGTCACTGTCCTCTTCCTCGGTCCTGCCCTCGAGGAGAGCCTCAAGCTCTCGGGCGTCATCCTCGCGTTGACCGTCGCCTCCCTGGCGTTCCGCGGCGGACGGGATCCCGCCCTCGCTCTGCGGTACTGGCTCTTCCTCGTCCCGTGGGTCGTCGGCGGGCTGTACGGGATGACGGAGGGCGTCCTCGGCTACCCGGGCCAGGGAGGCCTCGACTTCACCCTGCGGGAGGCCGCCCACGCGACGTTCGTGGCCCTGTCGGTGGGCGGTGCCCTCTGGATCTGGCGTCACCTCGACGCCCCGTTCTTCGGGATCGGATTCGGGTTCGGGGCGGGTTTCTCGGCCCACCTCTGGTTCAACGCGCTGGCCTTCCTCTCGGACTACGCGGACGTCACGTTCACGGACCAGGTGGCCTACCTCGCCCTCGTTTTCGTCCTCGCCGTCGCGGTCCTGGCCTGGGAGGTCCGGCAGGAGCCCGCCTCGGCGGAGGCCCGTGCGTTCCTCCCGGCAGGGGGCCGCGCCCTCCATCCTTAAGTCTCCGGTGCGCCTGTGCGGGCCCATGGCCTCCCGCCCCCAGCTCTACTCGGAGCCGTTCAGCCACTACTGCGTCTCCGCGGACCGCATGCTCGCGTTCAAGGGGATTCCGTACGACACGATCCCGGTCACGTACCACGACAAGGGGGACCTGATCCAGGCCACGGGCCAGGACTACGTGCCCACGCTGATGTGGGAGGGCCGGCCCGTGTTCTGGTACGACCTCCCCGACTTCCTCGAGAAGGCCGTGCCGCAGCCCACGCTCTACCCGCGAGGACAGAAAGGTCTCGCGAAGGTCCTGGAGCACTGGGGCCACCAGGTCCTCGAGGAGCACGTCTGGCGGTACGTGGTCACGAAGGTGCCGCCCAGGCTGAGCTCGGACCTGGAGCGATGGGTCTTCGAGGAGATGCAGACCCGGGCCCGCGGGCCGTGGCACGTCCTCGAGCTGCGTCGCGAGGAGTTCCGAGAGGACATGGTCAAGCACCTGGCCATGGTCGACGCGATCCTGGAGGGCCGCGACTGGATCCTCGGCGAGCCCAGCCTGGCGGACTTCGGCATCTACGGCGGGATGTACCCGCTCCTGTTCGTCGGCGAGACGGTGCCCGATAGCCTGCCGCGGCTCGCCAAGTGGGTGGACCGGGTCGCGAGTCTGAAGGTCTGACGGCCTACGCCTTGCGGAGCTCCTCGACGAGGGACACCACGGGGACCTCGCGCTGGGTCCCCGCGTTCAGGTCCCGCAGCCCGACGGCCTCCTTCTTGAGTTCCTTCTCGCCCACGAGGACCGCGTAGCGCGCGCGGGCCGCGTTCGCGTAGTCCAGGTTCTTGGACGGCCCGCGGCCCACGAGGTCGATGTCCGCCCTGAGGCCCGCGGCCCGGATTGAGGTGAGGATCTCGAGGGCCTTGCCGCGGGTCGCCTCCCCGATGGGCACGACGTAGGCATCGAGCCCGGGGGCGGGTCCGAACACGCCCTCGGCCTCCGCGGCCATGACCAGGCGGTCGACGCCGAGCGCGAAGCCCGTCTGCGCCACGGGCTCGCCGCCGAAGACCTCCGCGAGCGCGTATGCGCCCCCGCCGCCCACCTGCTTCTCGGCCCCGAGGTTGGGCGAGTCGAGCTCGAAGACCATCCCCGTGTAGTAGTCCAGCCCGCGGACGACGCCCATGTCGAACTCGTACTCCGACGGCGGGATCCCGTAGTGCGCCAGTTGCTCGCCGAGCCCGCGGAGGTAACTGAAGCCCTCTCCGCCCTTGCCGCCGAGGACCTGTCCCGCCTCGTCCAGGATGGCGGCGTCCCCGTGAAGCCCGACGATCCGCTTCAGCGGGTCGTTGAGTTCCTCGTGCTTCAGCCGCTGGAGTTCGTCCTCGAGCATGGGGAAGTTCTTCTTGTCCAGCGCGTGGAGGACTCGGGCCTGGTCCGCGAGGCCGAAGGGGAGGTAGGCCCGCAGCATGCCGATGTGGCCGATCCGCGCGCGGACCTGCCGGAGTCCGATGGCCCGCATCGTGCCGATGGCGAGGGCGATGACCTCCGCGTCCGAAGCGAGGGAGGCTCCGCCGATGACCTCGGCGTCCACCTGCTCGAACTCCCGGTAGCGACCCTTCTGGGGCTCTTCGTAGCGGAACGCGGGACCGGAGCAGTAGACCTTGACCGGCTTGGGGAGGCTGCGGAGCTCGTTCACGTAGAAGCGGAGGATGGAGGCCGTGAACTCGGGCCGGAGCGCGAGGTCCCGACCCCCTTTGTCCTTGAACGCATACAGCTGCTCGACCACGCCCGGGCCGGACTTCGCGGCGAACAGCTCGAGGGACTCGAAGATGGGCGTCTGGATCTCCCGGAAGCCGAAGGCTTCCGCGACCCGGACGAAGGCCGACTCGACGTGGCGGCGTTTCCTCATGTCCTCCGGGGTCCAGTCGTTCGTCCCGCGCGGTCGCTCGAACATCCTGATGCGGGCCGAACAAGGCCTTCCGCCATAAACGTTTCTGACCTGCGCCTCGCGTCCCGGACGCGCGGACGGCCGTCGGATCTCTCCCCGCCGGAGCGATCAGGCGTACATCCGCGGACCCCAGGAGGTCCCGAACACGTCTCGGATCGTCTCGTCACCGAACGCCTCGAAGACGTGCTCGGCGGCATGCGTGTCCCGAGGGGGAACGAACACGAGAACCGCGTGGTGCTCGCGGGCGAGGTCGCGCACGCGCGCCTCGGCGATCGCCAGGGGATCTGGAGCGTCGCGCCCCTTGGCCACGATGACCATAGAGACCTTCCCCAGGACCCGCTCTGCGACGGCGAGCCAGTATCCCAGTTCCTGGACGGTCCCTTCTCGGGCGAGGTCGCAGACCGCGAGCACGGCCCTCGCGCCGTGGAAGAAGGCCCGCATCCTCCGCTTGTCGGAGAACCGGTGGCCCGCGATGTCCCATACGGTGAACACGACGTGGAGGTCGGCGCTCTCGTCCGGCACGGTCACGGTCTGGTGGCGGGTCATGACCTTCGCGCCGAGGAGGTCTCGCGCGGAATCGGCCACCTCGTCGTGGACCAGGGGCCGGACCA
>DUJI01000196.1 GCA_013329855.1 Thermoplasmata archaeon
CCGCCCGACGCGTTCCCCCCCCTCAAGGCGGCCAACGACCTGCAGATCGGAATGGGTCCGCCCATGCCGTCCGGGATGCCCCCGCCAGACGAGTGGATCCGCCGCCTCGGGACCCTCCCGCTCATGCACCAGCCCGGGGAGACGTGGATGTACAACACCGGGGCCGACGTCCTCGGCGTGCTCCTCGCCCGAGCCTCCGGCGTGCCCCTCGAGGCACTGCTCCGCGAACGGCTCTTTGAGCCCCTGGGGATGAAGGACACCGCGTTCCACGTGCCCGCGGACAAGATGGGCCGGTTCGGGCCCACGTACTGGCGAACTACTTGACCGGAAAGGAAGGCGTCTACGACGAGGCGGAGGGCGGACAGTGGAGCCGGCCTCCTCCGTTCCCTTCCGGCGCAGGAGGTCTCGTCTCGACGGCGGACGACTACCTCGCCTTCGCCCAGATGCTCATGAACCGAGGAGAACACGGGAAGGGACGCATCCTATCGGCGCCGTCCGTCGAGGCCATGACGAGGGACCAACTGACCCCGCCCCAGAAGGCATCCGGGCTGGTCCCCGGCTATTTCGACACCCACGGTTGGGGTTTCGGGATGTCCGTGACCAGCGGAGCGGACGAGCTCTCGTCCACGCCGGGCCGGTACGGCTGGGAAGGCGGCATGGGGACCTCGTGGTTCAACGACCCCAGGGAAGGGCTCTTGGCCATCCTGATGACCAACCGCATGTGGAGCTCGCCCAACCCGCCGGACGTGTGCCGCGACTTCTGGAAGCACGCGTACGCGTCCATCCGCGATTGAGACCGTAGGTCTGCCGCCCGGCCATTCCGCCGGCGCCGCTACGACCCGGTCCGCGTGGCCTGCATCATGAGGGCTCGCGCGATCAGGAGGTCCTCCTGTGCGCCCGCGAGGCGGCCGCTGCGGACCTCCCCCTTCGCCCGGTCCAGCGTCTGCTGAACGTCCGGAAGCAGCGGGAGGCGGAAGGCCGCGAGCAGGGCTACACGTTCCTCGATCTCGGCGAGGGCCTGGCCCAACGCTTCCTGGTTGCTCCAGAGCCGGAGGAAGATCTCCGACGCGGACTCGACCTTCTCCTGGACCACGTTCCAGTCGCCGCGCGCGAGGGCACCACGCGCCTCCGAGAGCGCCGAGTCCACGTCGTACGAACAGAACCCGTCCTCCTGGAGGCGGACATAGACGCTCTTCGTTCTCTCGAGGGCATCCCTCGCGGGGGGGTAGTGCTTCGCGAAGGCGGCCACCTCGTCCGACACCCGGTTGGCGACGGCCAGGGCCGAGGTCCGATCCAGGAACCCCCGAGCCAGGGCGTCGCGCGCGGACTCCACCTTCTCCTCGAGCGGCTCGGCCACGCGGACGTCCGCTTCGAGTCCCTCCAGGACGGCTGCGGCCAGGTCGACGAGCTCCCAGGCGCGTGCCGCGCCCGCGAGGGCGTCCTCGGACCGGACCCGGGCCTCCGAGGCAATCTTGAACGCCGCGGGGGCGTGGCCCAGGGCGAGTTCGCGGGCGGCCTGCTCCAGCATCGGCTCCAGGCGGACCGCGAGCCAGGTCGATGTCGGGGCGGACGGGGAGTCGGACAGCGCTTCGGCGGCGAGCGTCGCGAGGAAGATCTCGCGGGACGCCTCCCGCGCGCGGGCCACCACGGTCCGTGCCTCCTCCGTGGCCCGCTCGAGCCGCTCCGTGGCCCCGAGGTAGTTCGGGACCAGAGTGCCGCCTTCCTCGACCGGACGCACGACCTCCTTGTCCGCGCTCTCCAGCGCGGACTCGAGGCCGTCCGTGGGGAACCCAATCTGCTGCAGCTCCTCCCGGCACGCCTGCAGGAACTTCCACGCGGCCATGTACGCGGTGAACCGCTCGTTCAGACTCGTCGCGAGGGCGGCCGCACGCTTTGCCTGCGCCACGGCCCTCGAGTACTCCTGGGCGTCATAGAGCGACTTCGCGGCGGCCAGGACCGCCTCGGCTGGCTTCAGGTCGGCCTCCGAGGGGGCGAGGGCCGTGACGAGTTGCTCCGTCTGCCCGATGAGCTGCTCCGCATCGCGAGCCTTCGCGGCGGCGAGGAATCCCAGCGGATGGACGTTGGCGAACACGGATTTCGTATCCTCTAACGCCCCTGCGGAACAGGAGAGCGGCTACGCCGTTCCGGTGGGCCGGAATCCATGCTTCACGGGGGAGAAAAGCCTTGTGGCGAACGAGCCGTGATAATCAGGGATGGGAATCAATAGGCGCGCTGAGAATGCCGAGGATCACCCTTCGACGAGCAGCTTGAGCCCGTTCAGCATCATCCTCCAGTTGCCTTTGGAGTGGGCGCGGGCCTCTTCCGATTCGTTGTGGTCCTGGGTCAGGGTGACGCGAGTCTCCGGTCCCTGCGAGTCGAGGCGCACGGTGACCGTGTGGTAGTTCTCCGGGATGTCGGGGAGTCCGGAGAGCGGGCTGAAGTGCGTGTAGCGGATGAGCTGCATCGGCACGAGGTCGAGGATCACGCCCTGGTCCTCGTACGCGCGTCCCTGCCAGTCGCCCTTCCCTACAATCCGGCTGCCCGCCTTCCACTCGGAGGTCACCTGGGTCCCAACATGTACCGGCGGATCTTCTCCGGATCCGTGAGGGCGTCCCAGATCTTCTCCGGAGGCGCGCCGATCACGATTGAGGCGCGTACGAGGAGTCCCTTCGCCTCACCTTCCATGGGATCCCCACGGGCCAGGAGACCATGAACCTGCTTCGATTCTCGGACTCACCGGAGGTTCCCTAGGGACACGGGGGTTCGCCGAATTTGCTCCAATACCCCGAGGAAGCGAGGGGAGCTCGACACGAGGATGCGCGTGGGCATCGTAAGCTCGTACGCGCTCCGGGCCGTCTCCGCGATGAGCTGCGCGGAGACGAGCCGATTCACGCGCCGCGTATCACTTTCGATAAGCGGCGCCACAGGCTTATTGAGGCTTCCGGCTTTCGCCCGGCCCGCATGGGGGGCATCTCGTGATGGCATCAGCCCTCTTCATGGCCCTGCTCCCCCCGAATGAGGAGGCAAAGAAGGAGCCCGGGAGCCAGACCAAGGTCTCCTCAGGCAGCGCGATCGTCC
>DUJI01000162.1 GCA_013329855.1 Thermoplasmata archaeon
CGCCGGACGTACGGGTGCCCGCGAGACTGCTGCCGGGGCTGGGCATGTCCCATCATGTCGTGGTCTGCCCCGCCCGCATGGACAGGGACTTCGGACGCGTGTTCCGGCGCAATGTGGCCACGGCCCATGACTGCTACGGCCCGGTGGTTCAGGGAGACTACGAGGGCCAGCCCCAGAACCGGGTCTGCATGGTAGGATACGCCGCGCCCATCTTCAGTGTCCCCTACCGGCACAGGCTGCAGCGCTGGCGGCCCCAGACCGATCTCGGGCATATCGACGTGGAGACCCTGGAATACTGCACGTACCGGAAAGATGCGTTCTCGCGGGCAGCAATCGGCCGGTGGCTCTCGAACGTGCCGCCTTCCAACCTCCACGTGCTCGATCTGTTCTACTGGGAGGAGCGCGAGGGCAACTGGGAGGCGATGGGCCTCGCCGAGTGGGACCTCGCCCGGGAATCGTTCGCTCCCTTCAACTGCAGGCAGTTCCTGGTCAACGCCCTCTCCATTCCCGAGAAGGATCGGAAAAGGCCGCTCTATCCCTTTCATGAAAGCCTCATGCGCCATATGTGGCCCGAGGTCCTGAGCGAACCGCTCAACCCCCCCGATGAGGGGGCCGGCCTCTCGGTCGCCATCAGGTCACTGGATCAACTTCGCGAGAAGATTAGCAACAAGCCACCCCGAACCATGGCAACGCCGGTCACGAGGGCATTCCAGCGCCATCCGTGGCTCACGGACCTCGCCCGAATAAGCTGGCCGACGACGCCGCCCGCGGCCCCAGACCGGGGGAGCCCGGCAGCGGGAGGCCACGGGGAGGCTAACGGCTGACGAGGCGAACCCGGATCGTCCGGAAGGAGGGTCGGGCGCGCCTCGACGCCCCGCGCAAGGAGAATGGAGGAGAACGAATCTGAGAAGCCCCGTGGACGATCGCCACCGGTTGCTCTTCCGCCGGCAGTTCGTGCTCGGCCCGCGCCCTCTGGAGAGGTTCCCCTCGTGGAGGAGGATTGCTCTCACTCCCTCCCTTCACCTCACCGTACATCCGGACCTGCCGACCTGCCGGGCAGGGAATGAGGACGCCTCCATCGTGCTCCTGGGATACATCCTGGATCCGGAGCGCCCCCAGGACGGCGATCAAGACATCCTCCGGAGGCTGCTGCTCCGCCTCGAGGGAGGCGGAACGCGCGAGAGCCTCATCCGGCTCACGTTCCCCCTCGGTGGCCGCTGGGTCCTGCTCGCCGCCCGCGGTCAGGACCGATGGCTGTTCAACGACCCGTGCGGCTACCGCCAGATCTTCTACGCGCAGCCGCCTGCGAAGGCCCTGTGGTGTGCCTCACAGCCCGCGTTGCTTGCCCAGGTCCTTCCCTTGGAGGTGGATCCCGAGGCCCAGGCATTCCTTCGTGAGCACCGGACGAAGGAGCCGCAGTATTGGTGGCCGGGGGACACGACACTCTACCGGGGGGTCCGTCACCTCCAGCCAAACCACTATCTGGACCTGGCTGCGGGCGCATCCCATCGGTACTGGCCCGAAGTTGATCTGTCCGCACGCCCGACGGAGGAGGTCCTAGTCGAGAACGCCCGATTGCTGCAGGGACTCATCGACAGCGCATCGCGTCGGTTCGAACTCGCGCTGGGCATCACGGCAGGCTGGGACACACGGACCCTGTTGGCGGCGTCGAGACCCATCGCCAATCGCCTCTACTGCTTCTCCCTGATGTATTGGGGCCTGACTCACAACAGCCCGGACATCCGGGTGCCTGCCAGGCTGCTGCCGCGCCTGGGCTTGGCGCACCATATCATCGCATGCCCTTCCCACGCGAGTCGGAAGTACGCCGACATCTGTCGGCAGAGTGTGACGACGGCGCATAGCTGCTATGTCCCCATCGCGCAAGGGCTGCAGGAGGGCTACCCGCCAGAGAGGTTGTGCATGCACGGTACCGCCATGCCCATCGTCAACGCTCCGGGGCGTCGGAGAATCCGGAGGTTGCGGCCCGAGGTGGACTTGGAGAACATCGACGCGGATATCCTGGCGTGGATGACCGGCCGGGAGGACCCGTTCGCTCGGGAGGCGATCCGCCGATGGTATGCGGGAATCGGCGACACGAATGTCCATGTCCTCGACCTCTTCTACTGGGAAGACCGGGAAGGGAACTGGCAGGCGATGGGGCAGGCCGAGCGGGACATCGCGCAGGACGTCTTCGTCCCGTACAACTGCCGGACGTTCCTCATCAACGCTCTTTGCGTCCGGGAGGCCGATCGATGCTTTCCCCAGCGCCCGTTCCACAAAGCCCTGATGCATCGTCTCTGGCCCCAGGTCTTGGACGAGGAGCTGAACCCGCCGGCCGACCCCACCCCAATCACCACCGCAATCGACTTCCTGTCGAAGCTCAGGGGGAAGGTGGCGAAGGGCGGAGTCTCTGCGTACAGCACACCCGTCGACCGGGCGTTCCAGCGTCATCCGTGGCTCACCGATCTCGAGCGGATCCTCACCCGAGGACCCGGGGGGGACAACGCGTGTGGAGCGGGAACGTCAGAATGAAGTTCACGAGGTAGTCGGGGGCACGAGCTCGTGCCCAACATGCCCAGGTGAGCGAGTCTGTCCATGACCGTGCCGGATGGCCGAACGGGCATCGATTTCCTCCTGCTCATGGAGGACTATCAGGGGTCGTACACGGAGGCCTTTCGCGCCGCTCCGGAGCTGCAGGAGGCGTCTTACGAGGAGAGCGCGAAGCGCCTCTTCTCTCGCTCCATCTACTACGGCGACGCCTACGTCAACGGGCTGGCGTCGCGGGGATTCACCGCGGACCAAGTGGTCCCTGCGTGTCGGCCGCTTCAGTTCAAGTGGGCGCGTGCCCACGGGTTGTGGAACCCGAGCGATTGGATTGGCCGGATCCCCTTGGACGCACGGCCAGTGCTTTTTTCCAAACAGGTCACCGACCAGCTGACCCTCAGTCGGATCCTGATCGAGCAGATTGCCGGCCGCAGACCGAAGATCGTCTGGCTCTTCTCCGGAATCCGCGTGACGGCCAGGGAGGTGAGGGCGTGGCGTCGGCATGCGGAGCACGTCATGCTGTGGTGGTCGTGTCCGTTGGTCGACGGCTTCCCGTACGAGCGGTTCGACCTGATCCTCAGCAGCATACCGTCCCTGGTTCGTCACTTCGAGGATCGAGGGATCAGGGCCGCCCATCTTAGTCACGCGTTCGACCGCCGCATCTGCGATCGGATCCCCTCCCTGGAGGCCCGGATCCCGCGGGTGGCCTTCGTGGGCAACCTCGCTCCCAACTACGGGGACCGCATCGCCTTCCTCGACGCCCTGTCGCGTCACGTCCCCATCGACTTCTACGGGCACGGTGAGCAGTACCTCCCCGAGGAC
>DUJI01000267.1 GCA_013329855.1 Thermoplasmata archaeon
GGGTTGGCCTCGACGTGGTTGGTCTTGAGCTTCTCCGCGACGGACGCGGACCCCGTGTGCTTCCCGTAGATGAACTGCCGCGTGCGGCCGATCCGCTCGGGCTGGATGGGCTCGTACATCGCCGTGTGCTTGATCACCCCGTCCGCGTGGATGCCCGACTCGTGGCTGAACGCGTCAGCGCCGCGGGCCTCCTCCTTGGAGACCACGGGGATGCCCACGTCCATGAGGGGCACGCCCATGTCGTCGAGGAGGGTCGCGATGGAGACCTTCTCCTCCGGCGTGAAGGCGACCCCCGGGGTCTGCTCCCCGTCCCGGAGCGTCTCGTCCCAGAACACGATCTTCTGCGGCAGGCGGCCTGCCAGGTTGCGTTCCGTGATGTAATTGCGGACGAGCTCCCCGCCGCCCATGACCGCCCCGCTTCCCGGCCTCCACGAGGGACGCGGTGGGAGTTGAACCTCTCGGGCGCGGCACGACTTTAAGTCCCGCGGGGCCATAGGACGCGCGAGGGGAGCCAGACATGGTCCTCATCGCGAGGCGGGGCACGGTCCCGCCGACGCCGCACACGGAGTTCTATGCGATCCCGGGGGTCCTGGCCCTGGAGGAGATCCACGGCAGTTACGGCTTCAGCGGACCCTGGACCCGGAAAATCCATGTCCGCGCGTACCCCACAGACCAGGTGACGCCGCCGCGCCGCGGAGACTTCGACCTGAGCCCCTCGTTCCCCCCCGAGGCGGACCTCCTGCAGCCCCACCACGTCCGGACGGGACGCATGCCCTACGGGAAGGACGCAATCCGCGGCCGGAAGACGATCGTCTCGGGCCCCCGGACCCGCCTGGCCATCTCCAAGCCGTCCGAGGACATGCCGCCGGAGACCTTCTTCCGCAACGGGGAGCGGCACGAGATTTACTTCGTCCAAGACGGCGAGGGACGCTTCCGAACGGAGTACGGCGACCTGCGGTTCCGGAAGGACGTCTACGTGTCCCTCCCCAAGGGGACGACGTACCGCGTGGAGCTGGATACGGACCGGGCGTGGTTCCTCCTCGTGGAGTCCGTGTACCCGATCCAGTTCGCGCCGCAGTACTTCAACAGGGCGGGGCAGGCCACCCTCATGTCCCCCGTGGTCGAGACGGAGGTCGAGCTCCCCGAGTTGCCGCCGTACCGCGACGAACGCGGCGAGTTCGCCGTGGACGCCGAGTTCGGCGGGGGCAAGATCACGCGGATCACCCTGGGCCACCACCCCTTCGACCTCGTGGGCTGGGAGGGCGCCCTCTACCCCTTCGTCTTCGACATCCGCAGCCATCACGGGATCGCACGGGAGATCCACACCGCCCCGCCCATGCACCAGACGTTCCAGTCGGGGAGCGTGCCCAACAACGGGTTCAGCCTCTGCTCCTTCGTGCCCGTGATGCAGGGCTGGCACCCCAAGGAGGTGCCCGCGCCCTACGCCCACTTCAACGTGGACAGCGACGAGCTCATGTTCTTCTGCAACACGGCGTACGAGGCCCGCAAGGGGGTCATCGAGGAGGGCTCCTTCACGTTCCACCCGGGCGCGACGCCCCACAGTCCCCAGGGCCAGGCCGCGGAGAAGTCCCTCGCGGACCGGGGGAAGGTGTCGCCGCGGCTCGCCGTCATGCTCGACACGTATTTCGAGAGCATGCGCATCACGACGGAGGGGTGGGCCTACCGCGACCCGGAGTACGTCCTCAGCTGGTCCGACACTCGGGCGCCGGTCCAGCCCGCGGGCTCGGGCTGGGAGTCCCCGAGCGCCTGAGCGGGGCGAGCGCATGGACTCCCTGGGCGATCGACTCACCGCGACCTCGGACACGTTCCCGCGCGAGCGGCTGGAGACGATCCTGCGCGAGGCGCGGCCCTTCCATGCGGACGGCCACTTCCTCTATCCCGCCGACGACCAGGGGAACCACCTGCAGGGCTACTTCCTTCTGGAACCGGTCGCGACGGATTCTCGGCTCGTGGACTGGATCGCGGAGGACGTGGCGACGTGGGTCGACCGCGCGACGATCCACGCCGACGTGCTGTTCGCTCCCGCACAGCCCGCCGTGAAGGTCCTCGGGGAGGCCATCGCCCGAAAGACGGCCATCCCCACCGCCTACTGGGAGTACCGGCCGAGCGGCCGCTTCGGCGACCGCCTCGTCGAGGGCCAGGTGGACCCGGGCGCGCGCGCCCTCGTCTTCAACGGGGTGAGCCACACGGGCCGCTGCGTGGGACAGCGCCTGCCCGGGTTCGTGGAGTCCCTCGGCGGGACGAGCGTGGCCGCGGCCGTCTTCGTGAAGGGGAGCACGCCCAAGGTCGCGGAGACCGAGGACCGCCTGGGCGACCGGTTCTACAGCGCGGTCCGGGCCGAGGTCCCGCTCTTCGTCCCGAACGGCTGCCCGCTCTGCGCCCGGATGGGGCCCCCGGTCCCATGGACTGCATTGCTCGGGGAGGCCTCCCCGTGAGGCTCGTCACCTTCTCCCGGGGCCGCGAGCCGCAGCACCTGGGGGCCGTCCTGGGCCCATGGGACGCGTGGGAGACCGTCGTCGACCTGCACGGCCTCGATCGCACGTTGCCCTCGGACCTGCTCGCGTTCATCGACGCCGCGGGGTCCCTCTCGGGCGGCACCTGGAGCCGGGCGAACGCGGGCCTCCGTCGTGCCGCGCGCGCCCTGGGGCACACTCGACCCCGATACGCCTTCCCGGCCGAGCGGGTGCGTCTCCATGCGCCCGTGCGCCCCCGCCTCCTGCGGGACTTCATCGCATTCCGCGGCCACATCGCCCGGACGCGGGCCGCGCGGGGCGAACGCGTCCCGGCGGAATGGGACCGGGTGCCCGCCTACTACAACGGCGACCACCTCAACGTGATCGGGCCCGGGGAGACCGTGCCCGCTCCGCGCTTCGCCACGTTCGAGGCGGGCCTCTGGAAGGACACCGCCTCCGAGAAGCTGGACTACGAGCTCGAGCTCGGGTACGTGGTCGCCCAGGGAGTCCACGGGAGCCGGGCGGGCGCCTCGACGCCCTCCCTGTTCGGGGTCACGATCTTCAACGACTTCTCCATGCGGGACCTCCAGACCGTGGCGGGCCGCGTCGGCATGGGGCCCGCGCCCGGGAAGGACTGGGTCAACGCCCTGGGCCCCGCCATCGTCACGCGGGACGAGTTCGGCGTCCTGGCGGGTCAGCGCGTGAGCGTCCGCGTGAACGGGACACCGCGGCTGCGGGGCCGCTTCGAGGAACTTGTGACCCGCAATCCGCTCTTCGAGCCGGGTCAACGGACCTCGTGGGCCTTCGAGGAGCTCGCCGTGTTCGTCTCCCGCAGCCAGACCGTCCACGCGGGCGAGGTGTGGGGCAGCGGGACGATTCCCGGCGGCTGCGAGTTCGAAAAGGGCGACGCGGCGGCGTACCTCGTCCCGGGCGACGTGGTCGAACTCGAGGTGGAGGGCATCGGCGTCCTCTCGAACTCGGTCGCCCGGACCGTCTGAGACGCCGTGCGAATTTCGGTCATGCGAAATCTGACCACGCAAGGGTTATGGGACTCGCCCGGCAATGCGCCGCCTGGGGATCCAATTGGCCGTCCCGGAATTCATGAAGCTCAAGCCGGACCACAAGACCGTGCTCGTTCGAGACATGAACGTGTTCAACACGTTGCGGGACTTCCTGATCAACGACGGCTACCGCGTCGTGTACGAGACGCCTCGCGTCGGGGAAGAGAAGACGGGGATGGCGACCTCCGCGTTCCACCACCCTTACACGAACGAGCGGATCGCCATGGTCTTCGGGATCGACGCGCCCGACGAGGTGTCCCAGGGCCAGGCCCCGTTCAAGTTCGGGTTCGATGGAAAGCCGCAGACGGAGGCGAAGACGTACCTCCAGCATCTCGCGCTCCGGACCACGGACATCTTCAAGTTCCGTGAGTACATGGAGAAGAAGGGCGCCCAGTTCCTCACCCCGATCTTCCAGGACAAGGATTCCTTCGGGCCGCTGCTCCAGTGCTTCTCCCGCGAGATCCTCGACGACGAGTGGTTCTTCTTCGAGTTCCTCCAGCGCGACTACGACGCGGACAAGATCGGCACGAAGTCCGGCGTCCAGTTCGTCGACAAGACGGTCCGCTCGCTCTACGTCACGAAGCAGGACGAGTTCCGCGAGTGGATGCAGACCCACCAGAAGAGGAC
This sequence comes from Thermoplasmata archaeon, assembly GCA_013329855.1. GTDB lineage: Archaea > Thermoplasmatota > Thermoplasmata > RBG-16-68-12 > RBG-16-68-12 > RBG-16-68-12 > RBG-16-68-12 sp8695u. The sequence continues at coordinate 4,163 of DUJI01000267.1, forward strand.
GTTCCTCGGGAACCTGCCCAAGCCGGAGGCCCGCGCGCTCTTCCACGAGATCATCGACAACGTGGACCCCAAGGGCTATCCGCTGGGCGTCTGGGCCATCGCGAAGGCCTACAGGCAGTGAGCACCTACTCAGGCGGCATCAAGGTCGAGGGCCTCGCGGAGCAACGCCTTCAACCGTGGCTGCCCCACGTCCTCCACCACATAGATCTTCACGTGCCGCAGGTTCTTCCCGGTGCCTTCGAGGAGCCGCCCCGGATCGCGAAGGGACGAGCCTCGATAGAATTCGAGATTCGTGTGGTCCGAGTGCGAGGCGATCGCGCAGACGTAGTCCTTCCCGCGGTACCACGGCACTCCGTACATTACCTTCTCCTGGAGCCCGGACCCCGTCTCGAGGATGAGTTGCCGAAGCGCCCGTGCAACCTCGCGTTGCGGCCTCTCGATGTCCGCGAGGAGCCGGTCCACCTCTTTCGTACGTCGGGAACGCAACGCCACGGAATCCGCGGCTCCACTCCGCTGCGGAAGAAAGACTTTCGCCATCATGGTTCCTTCCGCCGCAGCTTCTCCTGGGCTTCTCTGTAGGCGTCGGTCCACAGCAGCTGGACGGAGTACTGGGACTCCAGGAGGAACCGGTTCCGGTAGGGCTTCTCTTCCGCCTCCGTGAGCGCGCGCTTGACCGCATGCACCGCGGAGCGCGGCTTCCGCGCGAGCCGCTCCGCGGTCGCCTTGGCGACCTCGAGCGCCTGGCCGGGCGGGACCACTCTCTCGACGAAGCGGAGCGTCGCGGCCTCGCGGGCCGCCACGTCGGTCCCGGTGAGGAAGAGCTCGAGGGCCTTCGCGCGCCCGATCATCCTTGGCAGGCGGGCGATGCCCCCGTGGCTTGGCATCCAGGCCCGGTCGATCTGCGGGAACCCGAAGACCGCGGAATCGGACGCGAACCGGAGGTCGCAGGCCAGCGCGAGCTCGGCCCCGGCGCCGCGGCAGGACCCCTCGATCGCCGCGATCGTGGGCTTCGTCAGATGCTCCAAGGCCCAGAGGGCCTCGAACCCTCGCTGGAGGGCGGACTGCGCCTCCTTGGGTGAGAAGGCGGCCCATTCCACCTCGTCCAAGCCCTCGCAGAAGGCCCGGCCGCCCTTCGCCGTGACCACGACGACAAGGATATCGGCATCCTTCTCGAGGCCGTTCACGAGGGAGAACAGGTCCTGGAGCATGGACTGGGTGAGTCGGTTGCCCGGTGGATGGTCCAGGGCGAGGACGGCCACGGGGCCCTCGCGAACCATCGCCACGCGCGCTGCGTTCGGCATGGGGGTGCCGGCATCACCCAGGTTCAGGTGCCGGATAATCGTTTCGTGCGGGGGAGGCGGAGCGCCGTGCGACGGGGGGGATGTTTAATGCCTCAGAACCCGATTCCGCGGCGAGAAGGGGAGGACATGCAGGCGGAGGCTATCCTGCCGAAGCCCTGGCACAAGCACTGGCCCGAGGGCGTGCCCAAGCACATCGAATATCCCGACATCGCGGTCCACGAGCTGCTCCGAAGGACGGCCAAGGAGCACCCGGACTGGACGGCCGTGGTGTTCTTCGGCAAGCGTATCACCTACCGCGAGCTGGACGAACTCGCGGACCGCTTCGCCGCTGGCCTCCGGGGAATCGGGGTGAAGCCCGGCGACCGCGTGTCCCTCATGCTCCCGAACACGCCGCACTTCTTCGTCGCGTTCTTCGGGGCGCTCCGCGCCGGCGGCATCGTCGTGCAGACGAACTTCCTCTACACGCCCCGGGAGCTCGAGTACCTGTACAACGACGCGGGCGTGAGGACCGTCGTCGCGCTGGATATCTTCTGGCACAACCTGTCGAAGGCCAAGCCGAAGACCCAGATCTCCCACGTCATCGTCTGCGATGTGGCGGACTTCCTGCCGTTCCCCCTACGCCAGCTCTACCCTATCCGGAAGCGGGGCGACCTGAAGAAGGAAGGTCACTGGCCCTTGGCCATCCCGGACGAGGGTTGGGTCCACCTCTACCGCGACTTCGTTCGCGCCGCGCCGCAGCCTGGGACCGAGCCCCCCGTGCGCTCCGCGGATGACGTGGCCGTCCTCCAGTATACCGGCGGCACGACCGGGGTCCCCAAAGGGGCCATGCTGACTCACCGGAACCTCGTCGCGAATGCCATGCAGGACAACGCCTGGCTGCCCAAGTCGACCGGGCAGGAACGAATCCTGGGCGTGATCCCCCTATTCCATGTCTACGGCCTGACGACGGTCATGGTTGCAGCCGTGGCGCAGGGCGCGGAGGTCATCCTCCATCCGAACCCACGGGAAATCGACGCCATCCTCAAGCTGATCAACAAGCACCACCCGACCCTGTTCCCCGGCGTGCCGACGATGTACATCGCCATCCTGCGGCATCCGAAGCTCCGGAAGTATGACCTGAAGTCCATCAAGGCCTGCGTGTCAGGCTCGGCCCCGCTCCCGAACGAGGTGCGCCGCGAGTTCGAACGGGTGACTGGCGGGAGGCTGGTCGAGGGCTTCGGGCTCACCGAGGCGTCCCCGGCGACCCATGTGAACCCCCTGGAGGGCCTCATCAAGGAGGGGATCGGCATCCCATGGTCCGACACGGACTCGAAGATCGTGGACGCGGAGGACTCGTCCAAGGACGTTCCCCAAGGAGGCATCGGGGAACTCGCGATCCGAGGACCCCAGGTCATGAAGGGCTACTGGAACAAGCCCGAGGAGACCGCGAACGTCCTCCACGACGGATGGCTCCTGACGGGGGACATCGCGAAGATGGACGAGGACGGGTACTTCTTCATCGTGGACCGCAAGAAGGACATGATCCTCTCCTCCGGATACAACGTGTACCCGCGGGAGGTCGAGGAGGTCCTCTTCATGCACCCGGCCGTCCAAGAGGCGGCGGCCATCGGCGTCGCCGACCCGTACCGCGGCGAGAGCGTGAAGGCGTACATCGTCCTGAAGCCGGGCGCGAGCGCCACGGCCGAGGAAATCATCGCGTTCTGCAAGGGCAAGCTCGCGCCGTTCAAGGTACCCAAGCAGGTGGCCTTCGAGAAGGAGCTCCCGAAGACCATGGTGGGCAAGGTCCTGCGGCGGGAGCTCAAGGAGAGGGAAGTCGCCGCGGCCCAGGCGGCCACCAAGACCACCTGAAGGCGGTTCAGCGGGCCCTCGCGAAGGACGCCCGGGCCTCCGGGAGCTCGAGGAACCGCGCGACGTCGTCCGCCTCGGCCCGCACGCCGTCCTTCGTCGCGTCGTCGAAGGGCACGTAGGGGCGGACCTGCACTCGGAGACGTTTCCCTGCGCGCTGGTAGGTCCATTCGCCGGCGACCCGCCCGGCCCGGAGCACGGCCGGATACACCCAGCCTGCGGGGCGGTAGATCCGCTTGTAGTGCGCCGCGTCCACGAGGTGGTCCCTCCCCTTGTGCCCCATCAGGAAGGAGTCGAAGTACGGGAGGAGGCGGACCGCGGACCGGTCCAGCTTCGCTCGCTTCAGGGCAGGAACGTCGCCGCGCAGGACCCACGCAGTACGGCCGTCGAGTGCCACAGGCGCGAGCTCGTCCTCGACCCGAGCCCAGATCTGCCGAGCCCGCGCCACGGTCAGGATGCTCCACGCCGCGAAGTCGGAGACCGTCGCGGGTCCGAACCCGCGGAGGTACCGGCGGAGGAGAGCGCCCTCGGCCTCCTCGAGCGGGAGGTCGCGCCAGCGCGGCAGCCAGGCATCCGGCCGCACGAAGGTGGTCCCCTCTCCCTCGTCGGGCCCGAAGCAGACGAGCGCGCGATACGCGGCCATCCACGCGATGTCGGGGACCGTGACCACGGACCTCCCGAGGCGGAATCCGAGGGCGTCTGCGGGGTTTCCCCAGCCCCGGCCGCCGCCCTTCTCGATGGGCCAGCCCAGGGAGGCGCGCACGCGGTTCGCGATCTCGCCCCGGGTCCTCGGGCGGTCCATCGCGGCGCTCGCGGCCGCTACGAGATGATTGGTGGCCTCCTTCGAGGCGCCCGCGCGGACCCTCCAGTTCTCGAGCCGCCCCACCTGTCGCGTGCTGGAGCCGCGGACGAAGACGGCGAACTGGTCCGAGGGGACGAGGTGGACCGTGCCGCGCATGCACCACACCCGCGCGAGGGTGCGCTCCTGCCAGAGCGCGCGCGAGATGTCCTCGAGAGTGAGGCCGCGGAGCCGGACGCGGAGGGCCAGCTGTGCCGCCTCCATGACCTGGGCTTGGATGCCGCAGGCATCCGCGACGACCGACGCGACCTGGGACCGGGGCGCGGGACGGTCGAGGTGGGGCGTCGCCATGCGGAACGCGGGGACCTGGTCCCAGGTGACCGGCGCTGCCGCCCCCGCGGCGTCCCCTCGGAGCATCGATGGGGCCGAGCCTACGGCGGTAGAAATACGTTCGCGGGGGTGGGGGAAACGCCCTACGCCCCCGAAGCCTTATCATGCCGGATGGGCTTGTCCGCAGAAGTTCCCAGGGGAGCGGAGATGGGGAAGATCGAGAGACCCAGCCTCGAGAGCCTAATCATGGACTTCGCCATATCGTTGACGCGACGAGCCACGTGCAAGCGCGCACAGTTCTCGTGCGTGATCACATCCGAGGACATGACCCAAATCTATGGGTTTGGGTATAACGGCACTGCGAAAGGCTTCTCCCACGACGACTGCAAGTTCGACCAGCCGGGAAACTGTCAGTGCGTTCACGCGGAGCAAAACGCGTTGATCAAGGTCCGCGTGAACGACCCGCGCAAAGTTGTCTTCGTGACCGGACAGCCCTGCGTGACGTGCGCCAAGCTGATCGTCAACAGTGGAGCCTCGAAAGTGTACTATCGGAGCGCGTACCGGACGGACGAAGGGCTGGATCTCCTCAAGAAGGCCGGCGTCGAGATCGAACGCGTCTGAAGCCGGTGGCCTCAGAACAACCTCCGGGGCCGATCCTCGAGTCCCAGGAAGTCCGTCACTGCGGCGACGAACTCGGCTCGCTTCTCCACGTGCGGCCAGTGTCCGCAGTCCTCCAGGACCATGAGCTTCGAGCCCAGAATCCCACGGTGGAGTTCCTCCGCGCGCTCGAGCGGGACTCGCCCGTCCTCCCGGCCGTGGAGGATGAGCGTGGGCGCGCATATCTCCGAGAGTCCTCCGCGGACGTCGTACGACTTCGCTCCCGTCGTGACCATCCACTTCAGCCGTTCCGGGGAGAAGCGCATCCGCGGCAGCAGCTCGTCCATGGCATGCGCGAAGATCTCCGGATGGCGAACCGAGCGGGCCACCTCCTCCCGCATGCGTTCCCGCATCTCGTCCCCGGTTCCCGGGAAACCGAGGTCCGTCCGCAACGGGCTCGGGTCCGACCACCAGGCCGCCGTGGAAATCAGGATGAGATGGGAGACGCGCTCCGGGTACAGGAGGGCATACGCGAGTGCCACCGCACCTCCTCCGGAGTGCCCGATGACCACGCTCCGCGGCAGGCCGGCCGCATCGGCAACCGCCGCGGCATCCTGGGCCGTCGTGTCCCGCGAGAACTCGTCGTCGGAGCGCGCCGCATCGGAACCGCCGACACCGCGGGGATCGAACGTCACGAGGGCCAGGTAGAAGCCCAGCGAGGAGAACCCGCGCGTTTGAATGTAGGAGTCCAAGCCCCACGGCACGGGCATGACCATGGCGAACGGCCCCTTGCCGCTGACCCGGTACAGGATCCGCGCGCCATCCGGGGTCGTGGCGTACGCCTCCTCGACCTCGAGGGCGCACATGGGCTCAGCCGGCGTCGGGCACGGCGCGGGGCGACGGAGCGGGACGCGCCACGGTCTCCGGCGTGGCCGCGGGCGCGGGGCCCTCGTCCTTCGGCGGGAGGAGCAGGTTCCGGATCACGGGCGTGTAGGGGTCCACCAGGCCGCCTGCGAAGCCTTTCTCCTTCAACGGCTCGATGTCCGTCTCCTGCACACCCCCGCCCATATGGAGCGCGAGGTCGTTCCCCTGGAGCAACGCAACGAGCTCGGGGTCCGGACCCAGTTCCGTCCCGAGGCGGCGGAGGTCCATGACGCAGGCGGAGGTGAATCCGACCGCGCGGAGGGACCGCAGGATCTCCGCGAGGTCCGTCCGCTTCTCCCGCGGGTCGCCCCAGATCACCTTCCCGTCCCAGTCCAGGCACGGCAGGACGGCCGGGGACAGGCCGTACGCCTCAGTGAACGCGTCCAGGGATGGCAACGTCATCGTGCCGGCGACGACGCGCTCCACGTCCAGCATGTAGCCGTCCATGATCTCGTCCGTCTCGCGGGCCCCCATGTCGAGCCACACGTCGCAGCGCTGCACGAGGTGCCGCAGGACGTCGAAGTTGGGGTTCGCGCGCTCGATCCCGCTCAGGTCGAGCATGTAGACGAGGGACGCGTTGTACCGGGAACCGCCGATCGCGTTCCAGTACTCCTGGAACGAGACGCGGTAGCCGTTCCCTCGGAGCCGCGTCCCGTCCCATGCCACGCCGACGACGGCCGCGGCGCGGGCGGGCAGGTGGTCCAGGAGGGGCACGTCCAGGAGCGGCTCCGTGAGGATGGGGAGGATGGGGATGCTGGGCGCCGTCTTCAGGGGCTTCTCAGGGGACGGTTTCCCCCGGTCCCGGATCTCCTTCTCGAACTGGGCCCGCTGGGGCTCCGTGTCGAAGATCACGGGCATGCCCTCGTAGCGGCAGTCCTCGCAGATGTAGGAGTACGCGTCGCTGTCGATGCCGGGGATGGGCCCCATGACGAGGAGCTTGGGATGGACGCGCCGGCTGCCGCAGCGCGCGCAGCCCGCGATGCCCCTCGGCCCCCAGCCCCTCCGCGCCGCCATGTCGACCCACCGCTCACTCGACCCGGATGACCTTGACC
>DUJI01000142.1 GCA_013329855.1 Thermoplasmata archaeon
CCCTCCATCATGATCGCCGGAGCGAAGAGGCAGAGGGCGATCACGAGGTACAGGACGAAGAAGAGCACGAAGGGCAAGGCGATGAGGGCCCCGCACACCGCGGCGATCCCGCCCGCGGCGCCGCCCGTGGTGGCCAGCGACACGACGCCAAGGAACAGGGCCGCCGCCCAGACGATGATCACCCCCACGGTGATCAGGGTCACGAGCAGGTTCGCGCCCATGATGCTGAGGACCCGCTGCAGGCCGCGGGACAGCGATTCCGTGAGGCGGACGTTCTCCCCGCGATAGCTTCGGACGGAGAAGTCGACGACCCCGCCGACGACCGCGCTCGTGATGACCCAGGAGATGACCGCCACGACGACCTCGTAGGCCACGTAGGCCGCGAGGGAGGCCGTGCTGGGCACCACCAAGGAGAAGGCGCCGCTGGAGACGAGCGGGAGTCCGAGGATGAGGTAGGACCCCGCCAGGGACAGCCCGCCCGTGGCCAGGCCCAGGACGAGGTACACGAGGAAGAACGGGCTGAAGTGCTTGACCCAGACGTCGAAGGTCCCGGAGAGCAGGCTCGAGACGTCGGCCCTCCTCGGGAGGGCGTACGTGGGCGGGGGATAGCCGTACGGGTACGCGCCCGGAGGAGGCGGGGGCGCCACGCCCGGAGCCGGAGCGGGCGCAGCGGGCGGTGCGGTGGCCGGGCTCGGCGGGGGGCTCACGGGAGTCATCGGCGTGCCACACCAGGCGCAGAAGCTGTTCTCCAGCGGAACGGGACGGCCACAGGACGGACAGAACCGGGGAGCCGACATGCAAGTCCCTCGATTCCGGAACCGAGTGCCTGAGACTTGAGGATTGTGTAGATACGCCCGCGAGGACGACGCCCGCACGTCCTGCGGACCGCGATCCCTGGGCGAGCCTCATGGCTCTGGGTCCTACGTCCAGGTGACGGTTGAAGCCAGCGCTCGGCATGGCCGAAACGGCGGTTATCGGCGGTCTCGCCGCATCCGGCTTTCCCTCGGGAGAATGGGCTGCATTCCCTTTTTCCCCGACGCTCGCTCGGCCGCCGCGATTCGGAGGGATACGCCATGGACATCAACCAAGTCGGCATCCTGCTCCTCGGCTCCGTCGTCGGATGGTTCCTCCTCTTCGCGGTCCGCAGGTACAAGGTCCAGTGGGGCGCTTTCGCGGCGTTCTTCGTGATCGGGTTCGGCGTGAGCCTAATCTCGTGGCTGTACGCGAAGGACCTGCTCGCCTACTACGGCATCGGCATCTTCCTGGGCTTCGTGGCCAACATGGTCGTCCGGGTCGCGGGGATCACCGCGGGCGGGAAGCTCGGGGAGGGCCTCTTGGAGATCAGTGCGTTCCGCGTGCGCGGGAAGTGAAGGCATGGCCGTCGAAGGCGTGCGCGTGGCGAAGGCCGTCCACGAGGCGGAACTCCTGGAACGGGCCCACGTGGTCGGCGTCGCCGTGGGCCGCAAGGTGGTCCACGGCCGGGAGACGGACGAGACGTGCATCGTGGTCTACGTGGACCACAAGGAGGACGAGGTCGAGTTGAGCCGCAGGGATCGGGTCCCCCGGGCCTTCGACGGCGTCCGCACGGACGTCGTCGAGACGGGTCGGTTCCGGGCCTTGGAGCTCCTGGAGACCGTCGCGATGGACCATACGCGCCGCATGCGCCCCGCACCCGGAGGCGTGAGCATCGCCCACGCGAAGGTCACCGCGGGGACCCTGGGAATCTTGGCCCACCGGAGGAGCGGCGAGGCGGTCATCCTGTCGAACAACCACGTCCTCGCCAACAGCAACGACGCGAGGCCCGGGGACGCCATCCTCCAGCCGGGCCCCTACGACGGGGGACGGCCGCAGGACGCCGTCGCGTCCCTCGCCGAGTTCGTTCCCATCCAGTTCAAGGAGCGTGACCTGGGGAGCCTGGGCCGCCTCTTCGAACGCGCCCTGGCGCCCATCCTCGCACCGCTCGGCCTGGGGCTCCAGCGGCTGCCCTCCGGGAAGACCAACCTCGTGGATGCGGCGGTCGCCGCCCCTCGGAGTGGGGACCTCGTGGCCCCCGACATCCTGGAGATCGGGCGCGTGGCGGGCACCGCGGACGCCGCCCGGGGGAAGCGTGTCCGGAAGAGCGGACGCACGACGGGACTGACCCAGGGCCGCATCACGGGCCTGGACGCCGTGGTCGAGGTGGACTACGGAGGCAAGTCGGCCGTCTTCCGCGGGCAGATCGTGAGCGATATCCTGTCCCGCGGCGGGGACAGCGGCTCCCTGATCGTGGACGAGACGAACCATGCGGTCGGCCTGCTCTTCGCGCGCGGACAGACGACGACGATCCTGAACCCCATCGGCGCGGTCCTAGGTGCGCTTGGGCTTCGGCTGTGAGCCGCCCGGTGCGGTCTTCATCACCCGGGCCAGGACCTCGTCCGTACCGAGGAACTCGTCCGCGTCCACGACGCCCGCCTCGAAGCGACCGCGGTTCCGGATCTCGAAGTCGCGGAGGGCGGAGCGCATGGCCTTCCGGAGCTCGTCCGTCTCCTCCCCGCGGACGAGGACGGTCAGGAAGGCCTCCTCTCCCGGCTCGAGGACGAGCGTGCGGTTCCCCTGGCGGATGGACTTCAGGAATCCGCCGCGTAGGGCGGGGAAGGATACTCGCATGAAGTTCTGGATCACGTCGAGGGTCGCGCCGAACAGGTCCTGGTCCATCATCCGCTCCCCGGGGACCACCCTCGAGGCGAGCAGGAGACCGCCGCGGTTCGTCAGGAAGGCGGCACGGACCGCGGGCCCGTCGGACTCCAAGGGAGCCTCGTGCGTCTCGGGCGCCGCGTCCGGCGCCCGCGCTTGGCGGCGCACGCTCTCGAGGACGCGGTCGAGCGCGGCGGGTTCCAGGGGTTTCGGGACGAAGTCGCGCGCCCCCGACTTGATCGCCTGCACGGCGACGTCCACGCTCGGGAGCCCCGTCATCAGGACGAGGGCGGTCTCGGGCACCCGCTCCCGCGCGGCCCGCAGCAGGTCCAGGCCCGAGAGCCCGGGCATCTGGTGGTCGATGAAGGCGAGGTCGTACGCCCCCGGCTGCAGGCGGCGGAGAGCCTCCCGGCCGTCCGCCGCCACGTCCACGGCGTGGCCTTCGCCCCGCAGGAACTCCGCCAGGAGATCCGCGAGCTGGGCGTCGTCGTCCACCACGAGGATCCTCACGGGAGGCCTCCTCGCCCCGGCGGTCGGGACGGGGGATCCCTGCCGCCGCCCGGGCGATGCTCTGCGCCGGGCCTCCTAGGACGGCTCGGGCACATGAAGCCCGGCCATTACCCCGCCCTCTCCGGCGGCCGCTCGCGGATTCGCGGCCCTCCCCGGCAAAGGGTTATTACGGCCGCGCCGGATTCGCCGCACGTTGGGGCAGGCATGAAGGAAATCTGGGTCGAGAAGTACAGGCCCAAGACCCTCGACGAAATCGTCGGGCAGGACGAGATCGTGGAACGGCTCAGGGCCTACCGCGACTCGAAGAACCTCCCCCACCTGCTGTTCGCGGGCCCCGCGGGCACGGGCAAGACGACGAGCGCCATGGCCCTGGCGCGTGACCTGTTCGGCGAGGATTGGCGGCAGAACTACAACGAGCTCAACAGCAGCGATGAGCGCGGAATTGACACGGTTCGCACGAAGATCAAGGAAATCGCTCGGCTGGCGCCCTTCGGAGGGACGGACTTCAAGCTCATCTTCCTGGACGAGGCGGACAACCTGACCGCGGACGCGCAGGCCGCCCTCCGACGGACCATGGAGACCTACTCCAAG
>DUJI01000054.1 GCA_013329855.1 Thermoplasmata archaeon
CCGTGAGCGTGCCCGCGGCATACGCGCCCACACCCTCGTAGACGTCCTGCATGTTGATCTTGCGCCCCTGGTACAGCCCGGGGAGCATCGTCCCGCCGTACACGTAGACGGCGGGCAGGTTGAGCCGCGCCATGGCCATGATCGTCCCCGGCTCCGACTTGTCGCAGGCGCCGAGCCCCACGAGGGCGTCGTAGCGGTGGGCGTGGACCATGAGCTCGATTGAGTCGGCGATGACCTCGCGGCTCACGAGGGACGCCCGCATGCCCTCGTGCCCCATCGCGACCACGTCGCTGACGGTGATCGTCCCGAACTCGAAGGCCGTGGCCCCCGCGGCCTCGATCCCGTCCCGCACGCGCTCCGCCGCGGAGCGGAGGACGAGCTGGCAGGGCGTGACCGTGTTCCAGGTGTTCGAGATCCCCACCCACGGCCGGCCGATCGCCGCGTCCCCGAGGCCCATGGCCCGCAGGTGCGCCCGGTTCGGCGCCTTGTCCCAGCCCGCCGAGATCTCCGAGCTCCGCTCGTTCAGCGCCCGGGCGAGTTGCTTCGGCATGGCCCGTCCCCCTAGCGGACCTTCTCCGCCCCGTACGGGAACAGGTAGTCCACCTGGAGGTCGCCGCTGTAGTTCCAGTACACGGTCTTGATCTGCGTGTAGCCCTCGGCCCCGTACCGGCTGCCCTCGCCTCCGAGGCCCGACTCCCGCCATCCCGTGTGGTAACCCTGGAGCAGCTCCGGCCCGGTCTGGTTGATGTACGTCTCCCCGAACTTGATCGCGTGCGCGGCCCGCATCGCGACGCCGGCGTCGCGGGTGAAGAGGTAGCTCGCGAGCCCGTACCGGCTGTCGTTCGCGTAGCGGATGGCCTCGTCGAAGTCGCGGAACGACAGCAGGGGGGAGACGGGGCCGAAGACCTCGTCCTGCACGATGTCCCAGCCCTGCTCCACGTCCCCGAGGACCGTCGGCTCGTAGTAGTAGCCTTTCTTGAAAGCGGGAGGCCGGCTCCCGCCCGCGAGCACCTTCGCCCCCTGGTGCACGGCCTCCTGGACCGCGGCCTCCGTCTTCTCGCGCTGGTCCGGAGAGACGAGGGGGCCGATGTCCGTGCCCTCGGCCAGCGGGTCGCCGAGGCGCAGCGCCTTCACCGCCTGCGCATATTTCCGCGTGAACGCCTCGTAGACGTCCTCGTGGACGTACGTGCGCTCGCTGTTGATGCACGTCTGCCCGGCGTTCCAGAAGCGGGCGAACACGGCGGCGCGGACCGCCTGGTCGAGGTCCGCGTCGTCGAAGACGATGAAGGGCGCCTTGCCGCCGAGCTCCAGGACGAGCCGCTTCACGTGCGCGCTCGCGGCCTCCATGACCTTCTTGCCCGCCTCCGTCGACCCGGTGATCGTGATGAGGTTGGAGAGAGGGTTCCGCACGAGCTCGTCCCCGACCTCCTCCCCCGGCCCCGTCACCAGGTTGACGACGCCGCGGGGGAGGCCGGCCTTCTCGAGGGCGCGGACGATCTCGTAGGCGATGAGGGGCGTGGCGCTGCTCGGCTTCAGGACCACCGTGTTGCCGGCCACCAGGGAGGGGCAGAGCTTGCGCGCGACCATCGCCGCGGGGAAGTTCCACGGCGTCAGCGCCGCGACCACGCCAACCGGAAGGCGGAGCATGAGGACCGTGCGGTCCGGATAGTCGGACGGCACGACCGTCCCCTCCATGCGCCGGCCGTAGCCCGCGAAGTAGTCGAAGTGCTCGATCGTCCCCTCGATCTCGCCGATCGCCTCGGGATGGAGCGGCTTGCCCTGCTCCTGGCTCAGGAGCCGCGCGAGCTCATCCTTGCGCGCCTCCAGGATGTCCCGCGTGCGGGCGAGGATCTTGGCCCGCGCGGGGGCGGGCAGGGCCGCCCACGCGTCCTGGCTCTCCGCCGCGGCCTCGAGGGCGGCCTTCGCGTCCTCGCGCGTCCCTCTCGGCACGCGACCGACGACCGCCTCCGTGGCGGGGTTCCGCCGCTCGATGTAGCCGTCCGCCGAACCCGGCACCCACTTGCCGCCGATGAAGAGCTTCTCCACGCGCCCCTTCTGCGATGTCGCCATGATCACACACCCTCGGACGTCCGGACTAATCCGGCCACAGGCCTTGAACTCTCGGGAAAAAACGCCGCTGATGGCACGGCCCCCGGCGCCGCGTCGCGCCTCCGAAGGAGAGGCGGCTCCCCGGAAGCCGGCCACGGGGTGGGGAGGGCGGCCTCAAGCGGGGGGACGGGCCCCGGCCCCGCGCCCCGGGTCCGCGGCCGGCCGCACGCCGACCGCGAAGTCGCGTCCCTCCCATGCGTCGCGGGAGGTCCAGTGGAACGTGAACCGGATCGTGCCGGCGGCATCCGCCGCCACGGGCACGTCGGCGTAATGCACGCCCAAGGCCGTCGCGGTCGAGTCGGTGTCCGAGGGACTCTTCCATCCGTCGGCGGACCAGTGGAGGCGGAAGGGCTCCTCGGCTTGGATGCGGAGGACGGAGCCGGCCCGGACGGAGCGGGCCTGCCGGCCGGGCTTCCAGATTTCTAGCGGTCGTCGACGGCCGCGGTGCCGCAGGTAGCGTTCCGCGACCGCGGGGATCCGGTCGAAGACCGCTCGGTCCGCGGCGGACCGCAGGAGCTTGACGTACTCCGCGTGGGCCCAGGCCAGGGGCATGGCGGACCCGGTCGGCTTCCCCAGGAGCATGTGGACGTCCGGCCGGTCGGCCTCGTCCCAGACCTGTTCCGGAAGGAGCCCCGTGGGCGACGCGAACTTCTCCAGGGCCTCGAGGTAGGGCTTCGGGTCGCGGCCCGCAGCGAGCTCGTAGTGCCCGCGCTCGCCGGTCAGGAGGGGCCACACGCGACCGCGGCCCCAGCCCTCGTACGGTCCGCCGTCCGGGCGCTGCCCGTAGCCGTCCTGGTTGTAGCGGTGCCAGCCGGGCCCGAAGGGCGTGTCGGTCTTGAGGACCGCGTCGATCACGCGCACGGAGTCGCGGATGACCGGATCGTCGGGGGCGCGGATGCCGTAGCGGACGAGCTCGAGGAAGCCGCCGTCGACGATCTCCTTGGCGGTGAACTCGGCCGGCGTGCCGGGAGGCTGGTTGGCCAGACGGACGACGCCGCGGTTCGGGTCCTCGTCGGGCGACGGGTCGTCCACGGAGACGGGCAGGATGCGGATGTAGTGCCGCGGGACGCCGGGGACCAGGGTCCCCTCCGTGGTCACGGTCCGGTCCTCGACGTGGCCCTCCAGGAAGTCCGCATATTCCTCCAGGTACGAGGCCGTTGCGGCCTCGCCGCGCCCCCGGGCGAACTCCGCGGCGCAGACGAGCGCCGCGATGTTCGAGGCGAGGGTCGAGGGTGAGTAGCCGCTGGCCTCCTCCCACCGCTCCTGCTGCGTCGCGGGCCCGTGGCGGACCAGGTAGGCGGCGCCGCGGAGGACCATCGGGTAGGGGTCGAAGTCCCCCAGGGCCTTGAGCGACCGCAGGCGCCACGCGAGGAGGATCGGGAAGGCCACCTCGTCGAGCTGAATCCCCTGCCAGTACGGGGTCCCGTCGATCCAGAAGTTCTGCGGGAAGCCGCCGTCGGGGCGCTGGTTCACCGCGAGGTAGACGAGGGCGCGCCGCGCCGTGCTCGTGTCGCCCGCGGCGGCCAGGGCCGTCACGCTGTTCACCAGGTCGCGGGTCCACACGAGGTGGTAGCCGCCCGTGTCCTCGTCCCCCTTGGCCTCGCCCCAGGGGATGGACAGGGAGGCAATCAGCGCGCCGGGGTACGTCTTGTCCTCGTGGGCGAGGAGGAGGCTCGCGCTCCCGTGGTAGAGCGTGTGCTCGCTGCGGGCCGCCGCCCGCAACGGGCGGAGGCTCCGGCACGCGCGGTCCCACTGGTCGACGAACCGCGTGCGCTGCTCGCGGAACGGGACCGCGAGGGACTCGAACAGCGCGTCGACCGCGCTCTGGACGCTCTCGCCGAACGCGAGGCCCAGCGTGAACTCCGCGGCGCCGCCCAGGTCCATCTCTCCGGTGAGGGCGACGTTGCCGTCCGTCGCGCGGTCAAACTCCCAGTCCATGGCCATGTTGTCGTGCAGGTCCGTCCACCCGTCGCTGCGGCCGACGAAGCCGCAGGACAGGCGGGAGAAAGGCACCGTGGCCCCGAGGGCGAGCCACTGGCCCCCCTTCTGCGCGGCGGGGACCCTCCCGCCCCCCGCGTCGCGCACGTACGCGCG
>DUJI01000136.1 GCA_013329855.1 Thermoplasmata archaeon
CTCCCTGGCCTCTCCCTCGCCGCGCCGCCCGGGCCCGTGAACGCGCTCATCGCCTCGCATGGCGTGACGCGCTCGTGGCGCGCCGGCTTCCTCGTCGGGTTGGGCGCGATGACCGTGGACCTGCTGTGGCTCGCGGTCTCTCTCCTCGCGCACTCCTACCTCCTGAGCGCGAAGTCCGTCTTCCCGGCGATCGCCCTGCTCGGGGCCGCGGTCATGGCCTACCTCGCCTGGAAGACGGCGAAGGCGTGGCGGGCCGAGCCCGTGGTCGCCGTGCCGGAGCGCGCCGTCCACGCAACCTCCTACGTGACCAACGTGGCCACGAACCTCACGAACCCGTACTCGGTCGTCTGGTGGCTGACCGCGGGTATCGCCCTGATCGACGCATTCGGCCCGCTCGTCTTCGTCGGCTTCTTCGCGGGGATCCTCCTCTGGATCAGCGCCTTCCCGTTCCTCCTGCGCGCGGCCCAGCAGCGGTACGCGCAGACGTACCACGTCGTCCTCGCCTTCTCCGTCGCGGTCCTGGTGGTCTTCGCCGTCTATCTGACCTGGT
This sequence comes from Thermoplasmata archaeon, assembly GCA_013329855.1. Lineage (GTDB taxonomy): Archaea > Thermoplasmatota > Thermoplasmata > RBG-16-68-12 > RBG-16-68-12 > RBG-16-68-12 > RBG-16-68-12 sp8695u. The sequence goes on from DUJI01000136.1 coordinate 551, forward strand.
CCGCCTTCGCCGGCTTCTCCTGAATCGCGTCACCAGGAGAACCGCATGTGTTCCGCAGCTCGGATGGGCCTCGGCTCGCCGACTGCGGCGAGGTCCACGATTCGCGGCCGCGCGTCCTCGAAGTCGTCCAGGGTGCGCTGGTCCGGCGGCACAGGTCGATACCACTCGCTGGCGTCGGAGTCGGAGCGGGTGATGAGCACGCCGTTCCTCCCGTGGGCGATCCGGACCACGCGGTCCACGGACTCGTACAGCTGCCTCCGGATGGAGCGGCGCCGGTAGAGCTTGGACAGGCCTGCGTTCGTCACGAGACCGACCAACGCGCGGTCCGCGACGGTCTGACGTATGGCGCGCGCCGACCTCTGGAAGAGCGCATGGGCCTCGCCCACGGGGACGTCCTCGTCCAGGTACATCTCGGGAAGGCAGGCGAGGACCGCGAGCTCGGCGTCTGTCTCCTCCAGTTTTTTATCTAGCATATCCAATACTAATGCGGTCATCTGGTGGCAGGTGAACGCCCGCGCGACGTGGACCCGCGGGAGGATCTCGTCCCGCGCCAGGCCCGCACGCTTCCCCAGGGCGACCATGCCATGGGGGTCCACGGAGTTGCCGCCATCCACGAAGACCACGCTCCCGCCCTCCATGACCGCGCGGACGCACAGGAGGGTCGTCAGGTGGAACACGAAGTCGCTCCCGCTGTCGATCAGGGTGACCTTCCCCGCCTCGAAGGAGCCCAGGAGGCGGTCCAGGGTCGGCACGGAGGTCGTGAGCGCCTTCCGCGTCTCCGCGCGGACCTCCGGTACGGCGAGCGTCTCCGTGATCAGGGCCATGGTCTCCTCCCCGTCCAGAGAACGATGGAGCGGTCCGTATAAGGGCCGGAGCGGAGGAGGGATGGGCGAAAGTACGCGCACGCTCGTCGAACGTACTGTCGTGGAGTTACCTCTATCTTCCCCGTAGCGCCTTGGTGCTTGCGGAGGCGATGTCGCGGATCGTGAGAACGCCCAGAATGCGGTTCTGCTGGCGGCCGGGGTCATCCTGCTCCTCATTCCGGTCCTTCTCGTCCCCGTGGATCCATTCACGGTCGGTGCCTACGCAGCCATCCTCGTCGCCCTTGCTCTCGCCGTGGGGCCGTGGGTCTGGAGGTTCTCGCTCGGGACGATCGATGCAGCTCCTCCGGAGACGATGGCCTATCTGATTCGAAGACTGCGGATGGCGGGGCACGTCGTGCACGTCGAGCCGCAGGAGTTGACGGTGGCCATCGGTCGCGAAGCCCTCGTGAAGGTGCGGGTGGAGCCCGCCGGAGGCCGTTCGCGCATCCTGTACCGGGCCAGCGCGACGATTGTGGGCTGGCTGGGCGTCATCGGTCTGCCTCGGATCTACCGACGCGTGCGAGCCTGGGGCCGCGACGCCTCCGCCACGCTGGTCCCGCCGGAGGGCCGGTTGCCTCCACCGCCTTCCTCGGACGATGCGCAGGCGATGCTCGTGGACGCGGTGTCGGAGACGCATCGCTTGGCCGCAGAGGCCTATGCGGCGGAGCGGGAGAAGTACCAGAACGCCCAGGCCTTGGTCATCCTCGCCGCGATCATGGTGTGGTTCCTCCTGTTCCTCGGGCTGAGTTCGACCTCCGTCGACGCCGACTTGAATCGTCGGATGGCGACGTCCGCAGGTTGGGCGTTCGCGGTCACGCTGTCCCTGTCCATCCCAGGGAGTTGGCTCATCCGGCGGTTCCGACGCGGCCGTATCGTGCGGTTGCGGGAGTGGGCGGACCGGCTGCAGGCGGCGCTCCACCTGGAATCCGGGCCGCGGGCGGTGGGAGAGCGTGACGGGAGTTCCTTGGAATTGCTTCTGACGAGCCAGGCGGAGGTGCCGCGCTGGCTCGACGCCGCGCGGAAGGCCAGCATGAGCGTCGATCCCATGGGGTGGTGGGCCGTGTTCGTTATGGTCTACCTCGGGGTCGACCTCCTCCTGGCGGATGCCCCTGCCTTCGCCGCCTTCAATCTTCCGGTCGCGGTGATCGTTGGCATCGCGGGAGTGGTCCTCCTCGTGGGCGCGTGGCTGTACTACCGCCGGTGGAGGCAGCGGAGGGAGGATGCGTTGGCGCGAAACCAGGCCGACTGGGACCGGAGCTACGAGCGCCTTCGCGGTGAGATAGAGCAGTACCTCGGAAGGCTGTGACGCCATGGGGAGTGCCGCTCCGCTCGACCGCCCGGACCTCTACGTGGTCGCGAGGCTGCTCGAGCGGATGTGCGGGGAGGAGGAACCCATCCTCAAGACACGACTCCAGGTGGCGGCCCACATCAACTACGATGTGTTCTCACGATACTTGGAGTGGCTGAAGTCCCGCGGACTCGTCGCGCTGGAGAGCACCGAGGACGGACACGAACGCGTCCGCCTCACCCCGAAAGGCCACGATGCCTATCTCCGGCTCGTCCAGTGGATCAACGAGGTGGTCCACGGCCGGATGCCGGGCTCGTGAGATCCTGGTTCATGGAGCGCAGATGGTAGTCCGTGTCGCGCGCCGCGTAACGCTCGACGCGTCCGCGGAAGAGCGGCAACAGGATCCGGCCGACGTGTCTCGGCTGGATATCCGCGACGAGGGAGATGCGCGTGCCCTGCTCGGTAGCCTCGAAGCGGTACGCGTAATGGACGTCGGCTCCGGGATAACGCGCCTCGACCGCGTACCCGTCCGGCGGTTCGAGGACAACGTGCTCCTGGAGGGTCACGGGCGCGGGCCGCGTGGCCCGGTCCCGAAGCCACACTTCGTTCCCGTCCCGCCGCAGGATCTCGCGGTGGCTCGACGCGGGCGCGTGACGGCTCCCATGGTCGTCCTCCCGGAAGTCGGTCCACCACGCATATACGGCGTCCCGCGCGAAGGGGACCGTGCGCTCCACGCGGACGATCATCTCACGGCGGCGGGGGCGGCGGCGGAGGCGGTGGGGGCCCCCGGGCCTGTGCTTCCGCCATGGCCTTCTGCTCCTCGCGGATCCGGCGCTTGCGGTTGATTGCCTGGGTCTGCAGGATGGCGCCGAGGACGAACGCCCCGAGCCCGGCCACCGCGGCGAGGAGGGTGCCCAGGTTCAGGATGTACAGCCCCGCGGCGATGAGCAGGCCGCCGATGGCCGCGGTGATGATCCCGATCAGGTCGTCGATGAAGTAGTACGAGATGCCGAACACGATCACGACGACCAGGAGCGCGGCGATCAGCGGCGGGTCCAGCGCGTAGTTCTTCGTGTCGATGTACGCCTTCCCGTGGAGGAGGGAGTAGACCAGCGCGCCCGCGAGCAGGCCGACAAGGAACGCGAGGGCGACCTTGACGAGCTTGGAGAACAGGATGCTCCCGATGATGGCGCCCACGACGGCGAGGACCAGGCCCGCGATGTCGCCTCCGAGGGGCACGCCGAAGAGATAGCCCACCGCGCTCCCCAGGAGGGCGCCGATCATGGACATCACGGCGGCCCAGATCCCGTGGCCCCAGAAGGCCAGGAGGAGCCCCGTGACGACGAGGACGCCCCCGATGAGGAGGGCCACGTCGGAGCTGATGTTGGGTATCGTGACGGCCATGGCCGTGACCATTCGGGCGGGAGTATAAAACGGTACCGCGGTGAATCCCAGGCCGCCGCGGCCCGGGCCGACGAATGTCCTAGCCGCGGCCGAGGACGTCGTCCGCCCGATGCGAGATCTCGGTCATCGTGCCCTCGTCCGCGACCTCGGGCGGCAGGAGGTACTTGCGGACCTTGAGGTCCTCGTACTCGAGGACGTCGATGACCGTGGGGATGCGGATGGCGTCCCCGAGGACGGCGACCGTGCGCAGGGGCAGCTTGGCGACGATGTTCACCCACATCCCCTTGTCCGGGACGCCCGCCAGAGCCGACTCGACGTCGGAGGGCTCCTTGAGGGACATGACCAGGCGGTTCGCGAGCTGGCTGCGCACCTCGTCGTCGATCCGCGACGGGCGCTGGTCGATGAGCGCGAGGATCAGATTGAACTTCCGCGTCTCCCGCGCCAGGCGGCTGAAGATGGAGTACTCCGCGATCCGCGGGTCCAGGAACTTGTGGGCCTCCTCGAGGAACAGGACGAGCCGCGGGAACTTCGCCGTCTGCTCCGTGTACAGCTCGAAGAGGCGGCGCGCGAGGACGTTGGCCACGAACAGGTAGACCATCTGGTCCGTCCCGAAGTCCCCGAAGTCCAGGACGACGCTCTTGCCCTCCTTGATGTGGGCGAGCATCTGGCCGAAGGCGTCCCTGGCGCCCTTCTTGATGAACGGGAGCCTCTGGAACCGCCCCATCCGCCGCTGGAGGGCCTGGAGGACCATCAGGTGGAGCTGGCCGCCCTCCACCTCGGCCTCGCTCGCCTGCTTGTCGCGGATCGCGGACACCAGGTCCACGTCCCGCGGCTTCGTCCGGTAGATCTGGTAGATGTGGTCGATCATGGGCGGCGTGAGATCCTGGAACGCGATGATCAGGTCCTCCGGCGTAATCTGGTCCGGGTCCAGGACGAACGGTTTCGCCTCCGTGTTCTTGGGGTCCAGGGAGAACGTCTCCACCTTGTGCGGGAAGAAGTACTTCAGCCCCTCCGTGCCGTCCGTCTTGCTGTAGATCCCGTACTCGCCGTGCATGTCGAAGATGAGGACGGAGCCCGCGTCCTTGGCCAGGATGGCCGTGCAGATGAGCTTGTTCAGGATGGACTTGCCCGTGCCCGTGCGGCCGAAGATGGCGAAGGGTTTCTCCACGAGCTTCTCCATGTCCACGTGGACGTAGAACGGCTCCACGCCCGTGATCGTCCCGAGCGGAGCGGACTTCTCCGTGGGCTCGTAGATCCGCTCCACGTCCGCCTTGGTCGCGTGGCGGCACTCGGAGAAGTAGGGCGGGATGGTCTGCGGCTCGCTCAGGGCCCGCGTCTCCTTGTCCACGAGCTGGATCATCCGCAGCTTGGCCTTGGAGTAGAAGATGGGGCCGCCGTACCCCTCGTGGGTCTCCGGCCGCGGGACGACGATGTCGCTGATGGACGACCCCGCGAGCTGGTCCGCGATGTCGCTGGGCTCGTTCAGGACGTCCTCCACGAGACAGTAGAAGTCGTACCGCGCGCCCTGGACGATGACCGGGTAGGCGATCCGAAGCTCCTCGGGGTTGTTCAGTTGGAGCTTGGCCACGAGGCCGTCGATCACGCTCGCGGCGACGATCTCCCCGATCTTCATCGCAGGTCCCTCGCCACCTTGTCCAGGTACTCGTGGAACGCGGACCGTTTGCGGCCTTCGACCTCCGTGAGGCCATCGAGGACCGTGCGCACGTCGATGCCCATGCGGAGCGCGGCCCGCATGACCGTCTCCTGGTAGATCGGCTTGAGCTGGCGCACGGTCACCGCCATCCGGTGCGCCTCAATCAGCGGCCAGGGATATCCGACGGACACGAGGCTCTTCGCGTAGGGCGCAAGCTGCCCGAACACGTACTCGGGCTCGTCGCGGAACGTCCCCACGTCCACCCGGAACCACTTCCGCCCCTGGGGATGCAGGCGCCCGTAATAGATGTCGCCGTGGAGGAGGCCCTCCCGCGCGGCCTCGGACTCCTTGGGCGCCCGGACGAACGCGGTCGCGTCCTGCGGGAGCTCGGCCTGGCACCGGGCCAGGAAGTCCTCGTCCGTCAGGACCTGGCCGAACGTGTGGAGCTGGCTGTCCTTGGAGATGCCGACGAGGATGTGCTCGCGCTTCTCGCACACCTCGACGAGGCGCTTCATGAACGTGAACTGCTTGGGGAACTCGGACAGGGTGCCGTCCATGGCCACGATGGCGCCCTCGCAGTCGTCCGCGAAGTTGATCGCGAGCTGTCCCTCGATGAGCCGCCGGTACTCGTTGACCATGTCGCGAGGCTGGTTCTCGTTCGCGCCCCGCGTGAATTCGAAGAGCGCCCGGTGCAGCTCGTCCTGCTTCTCGACGAACTCCGCGAAGGTCGAGAGGCCGAGCATCCGCTGCATCAGGCGGACGTCCAGTCGCCGGAACTTCGTCCCATCGAAGTTGTACCGCAGGAGGCCCACGGAGATCAGGGCGAGCCACCAGCTCGAGAGGTTGAGGAGGAAGGCGTACGAGCCGTCCACGGCGACCATGTCTCGCGGCGGGTCCGCGGCGCGGAAGAGACGGAACTCGGGCACGGCCTCGGGCGGGATGGGGAGATTCCGCTGGTTGCGGACGAGGAGCTCGAGCTCCTTTCGCATATCGTCCACGTAGCTCATCGTTCGACCCGCCCCAAAGCGGTCGTACGGATTGCCTAGGTTCACTTAAAGCAAAGGGGCGGAGAGCCGAAACGAGGACTCGCGCAAGCCGTATTGTCTGACTCCTGCGCACGCTAGGCTCGTCCCCGCAGGGATCGCGTCCCCTTGCACGGGCCGCTCTCGATTGCCCCAGATTTAAGTGGGTGACCGGTCATTCATATTGGCAGCGGGGATGGCGCATGGTACGGATTTCGGCGGCGGCGAAGGACGCGGTGAGGCAGCGGCTCCTCGAGGCAGCTGCCGCGCAGTTCGCCCACCAGGGGTTCGACGCGACGAACATCGATGACATCGCGGTCGCCGCGGGCGTCGCCAAGGGGACGATTTACAACTACTTCGAGAGCAAGGAGGACCTGTTCGGCGGAGTCCTTGCGGAGGGGGCGCTGAGGACGGTCCATCGGTACTCCTCTCTCCCCCACGGTACGTCGACGCGAAGCGCCCTGAGGGCGCTCGCAGCCGCGGACGTGACCGTCCTCCAGGAAGAGGAGGCGTTCATGAAGGTCCTCGTGGCGGAGGCGATGACGCCCCGGAGCCGCAACTACTCCCTCATCCTCGGACGCCTTTCCCCCTTCCTGGCCGCGGTGGCGGAGATCCTCGAATCCGGGGTCCGCACGGGTGACATCCGCCGCGACCGGCCTGTCCCCCAACTGGTTCTCTTCTTCGTCGGCATCCTCGCCCTCCTGTACATTCAGCACTGGCAGTCCGACGGAAGCTGGCCCAGGATGGAGGAGATTCCGGACCTCGCGGTGGACACTTTCCTCGACGGAGCCCGAGAGCGAGGCCGGGAGGCGCGGCGGCATTCGAAGGCGGTGAGACGTTGAGCACCTTCGCCTACATGAGGGTCCTGGAATCCGCGCCCGACCGGTACGACCGGGGCATCCGCATCCTCTCGCGCGGACGGATCGACGAGGTATACTCGAGGATCGCCGACCTGGTCGCCGCGCCCGGGCGTCGGGTCCTCGACATCGGCTGCGGCACGGGTGGGGTGTCGATCGCGTGTGCCGCTCGGGGCGCCGACGTGGTCGGAATTGACCGGAGTCCGGGCATGCTGGAGGTGGCGAAGGCCAAGGCGAAACGCCCTCTCCCCGGACGCGTGGAATGGCTGGAACTGGGGGCTGCCGAGGTGGGAGACCGGTTGGCCGAAGGTTCTCTCGACGCGGCGGTGGCCTGCCTGAGCTTCAGCGAGTTCTCCGAGGAGGAGCAAGCCTACGTACTCGAGGTCGTCCGGAGTCGCCTTCGCCCGGGCGGCGTCCTTGTCATCGCCGACGAGGTTGTCCCGCGGCCCCGGCTCCGCCGGATCGCGTACCGCCTCCGGCGCGCCCTGGTCGCGGCTATCACCTACGTCCTGACCCAGGCGCGGACCCGCCCTCTGAAGGATCCGACGTCTCTCGTCGCGCGAGCCGGGTTCGTGGACATCGAATCCGTGCGGCTGTGGTCGGGGAGCTTCGTCATCCTGCGCGCCCTTCGTGGGAGGGATGACGGATGACCGTCCGCGAGGGTCTGAACCGCGCGTTCGACCTGTTCCTCCGGATGCTCCCTCATGCCGGCCCGACCGGGCTCATCGCGGTCGGCTCTCCGGGCCGGGGCTCGCCCGTCCTCGTCACAGGCAACTACACCCTCACGCTACGGCGGATGCGGCAGGCGCTCGCGGGGCGGGACGCCTGGATTCTCTCCGCGGACAGCAAGGGGATCAACGTCTGGTGCGCGGCGACGGGGGGTCACCTGACCCACCACGACGTCATCTCCGTGATCCGGACGTCTCACCTGGACGCCCGCGTCGACCATCGGGAGCTCATCCTGCCGCAGCTCGCAGCGACGGGCGTCGAGGGCAAGAAGATCACCGAGGCGACGGGCTGGTCCGCGAAGTGGGGACCCGTCCGCCTGGAGGATCTCCCTGCGTTCCTCGACCGGGGGCAGCGGGTGACCCGCGAGCAGCGGCGGGTCCCCTTCCCGCTCCGGGACCGCATGGAGATGGCCCTCATGTGGGGGTTCCCGATGCTCCTCGTCGGGGTTCCTCTCTTTGTCCTGCTCGGAGGCCCGGCCGTCGGTCTCGCGGTCGGCCTCGCGATCGGTGCCATGGTGACGAGTCTCTTCGCCGCCCTCCCGCGGGTGAAGGTCATCGGGCGCGTCCGCTGGGCAACCTTCGCCCTGTGGGCCCTAGGCGGGTTCGGACTCGGCGCCGGAGTCCTGTGGGCCTTGGGGAGCGCCATGGCGGGCAGCTTGTCCCTCGTTGGTCTGGGATCCGCGATTGCGATGGCCATCCTGGGCGTCGACCTCGCGGGGACGACGCCGTGGTACGGCAGCTACATCAACACGTTCCGGAACGAGGCCCGCATCGAACTCGTGGAGGAACGCTGCACGGGCTCCGCGACATGCGTGCTCGTGTGTCCACGGGATGTGCTCCTGATGAACGGGCCTGCGCGGAAGGTCGACATCGTGCGGCCCGCCGACTGCATCCAATGCGGGGCGTGCATCGTCCAGTGTCCGCAGGACGCGTTGCGATTCCGGTACCAGGACGACCGCGTCGTGGAGGCGGCGACGATCCGGAGCACGAGGATGAACCTGCTCGGCCGGCGCACGGTCCCGGTCGGCGACCATCGGGTCCAGGGCCGCCCGTGAGCGTCTCCCCCGCACGTCCGGGGTACCCTGCGTCCTCGCCTCAGGCGAGGACCTCGACCCGTGACTCCTGGTTCGGGGTCATCGTCACCAGGAGGCGACTCGGGAAGCGATCCGCGACCTCGGCCAGGTGCGTGATCAGGATGACCTTCTCGAAGAACTCCCCCATGCGGAAGAGCTTCTGCACGAAAAGCCCTCGAGAGACCTCCGTGTCCAGGGACCCGAGGTCGCCTTCGTCGATGAACAGGGTCTTCATGCGGCCGAAGGTCCGCCCCATCTGCGGAAGGGAAGCGAGCTCCCGCGCGATGGCGAACCGCAGGGCCGCGTTGATCTGTGTCTTCTCGCCCCCGCTGAACTCGCCCACGTCGTGCCAGAGGCTGTCCACGCCCTGCACCTGGATCCGGATGCCGTGGCCGCGTCCCTCCTCGTACGTCTCCAGCTTGATCCGGCTGAAGCGGCCGTCCGTGAGCTCCGCGAGGTTCTTGGACGCCTCGATCTCCAGTTCCGGCAGGAGCTGGTCGATCGCGTACATGACGACGCCCCGGTTGTGGAAGACGCGGCTCACAAGGACATCGGCGATCTCTGCGCGGATCCGGAGTTCATCCCGCTGGCGTTCCGCCTCCTTCAGCTTGGCTGCGTCGCTCTCGAGTGCGGAGACCTGAGCCTGGAGCTGCTTGGCCTGGCCCTCCAGCGTGTGGAAGGAGCGCCGCTCCCCATCCAGGGCGGCTCGGAGTTCCTCCAGCCCCCGCTTGGCCTCCTGGTACGCCGTCTCCTGGATCTCCAGACGGCCCGTCTCCTTCTCCAGCGACGCGAGTTCCGACTCCAGGGCCGTGACCTGTCCGTCCAGGTCCGCCAGGAGCGCCGTGGTATCCCCCCGCTCTCGGATGCGCGCACCGAGCTCGTCCGCTTTCCGGCGCTGGGCCGTCTTGGCCTGGACGCCGCGAGCCACGTCGTCCAGATGCCGCCGGTCTCGTTCCGTGAATGGATTCGCATCGAGTTCTCGCAGGGCGACGATCTTCGCGTCATCCAAGGGGCGGAGCGTCTCGTGGCTCTCGTCGGTCTCCCGTTTGAGGTCGCTCCGGAGTTCCTCGATCTGCTTCTGGAGCTCCGTGAGGACGAAGGAATCCTGGTTGATCGAGCCGACCTTCTCTCGGACGTGGGTCAGGGCCTTCTCCGTGCGGGTCTGCTCCCCCCGGAGGCTGCTCATGAGATCGGGACGCTCCGCGAGCCATTCCAACTCACGCTCGATTCGGGCGATCCGCTCCTCGAGACGGCCCTCGTCGCGGAGGAGGTTGAACGCTCCGTCCCGGTCCAGTTGGGTGTCCAAGACGGCGATCTTTCGGTGGACCGCGTCGATCTTGTCCTTGATCAGGTCGCGCCGTCGCTCGTGGTCCTTCTTGGCCTGGTCGAACAGACGCTCGGCGGATTCGGCGGCGAGCCGCGCTCGCTCGTGCGCCTGCTGGCGGCCCCTCAGGAGTTCCAGCTCTTCCCGGAGCGGTTCCAAGTCGGCCACGTCCTTCTCGAGACCCTTGCGCTGGTGCTCGAGGTCAGCCGTCTCTTTCCCGCGGTCCCGGGTTTCCTCGATGCGCCCGTGCAGCTCGCCGAGGCGCTGCCTTCGGTCCTCCAGGGCCGCTCCCGAGCGGACCCATGCCTCGTGGTCCGCCTCCCGGACCCGCAACCCCTGCTCCGCATCGTGCAGCTTCGATTCGAGGGCCGCGAGTTCGAGGCTCCCCGCGGCCAATCCCTTGCGCGCGGTCTCCAGCTCTGTCCGTGCGGGCGGAAGCCTCTGAAGGGCTTCCGTGCGCGCGGCGATGTCCGCTTCCTGGGCCCGGCGGTCCGACTGGAGCGACGCCTGCTGGTCCTTGGCCTTCTGGAGGGCCTTCTCGAACACCTCAAGGCGGAACAGCTTCTGGAACACGGCGAGCCGGTCCGCCCCTCGCGCGGATCCGAGCTCCTTCATCTCCTCCTGCCGCACGAACGTGGAGTTGCGGAACCCGACGTAGTCGAGGCCGACGACGTCCTGGAGGGTCTGTTCCTTCTCGCGGATCGTTCCCGAGATGGCCTCCCCGTCGCAGCTCAGCTCGAGGTAGGAGTCCTTCTTCGACGTGAACCCCCGGCGCACCTCCCAGCGGCTGTCCCCCTGGCGGAAGGCCACGCGGACGTAGCCTCCGGGTCGGCAGACGTCGGATTGTTTCACGGACTGGATGTCCGTGCGCGTCGTGGAACCGTACAGGGCGAACGTGATCGCGTCCAGGATGGACGACTTGCCGGCCCCGGTCCGGCCCGTGATGACCGTGAACTTCTCCGGGAAGCGGAGGGGTGGATCTGTCTTCTCCACGTAGCGCATGAAGCCCCGCATCTCGATCTCGTCGAGGACGAACCCCTCGGCGCCCGCGTTCGGCTCGAAGGAGGGAGCCGCCTCCGCGTCAATCTCCTCGGAGCCTTTCACGTGAGCGCCTCCCGGAGCAGGCGCTGGGCCTCCGCCTTGATTGCGTCCTTCCGCGGGTGGCCCTCGAAGTTGCGATCCACGTACTCCGCGAGCAGCCGAGTCGGGTCCATGGTGAACTCGTCCGTCGTGATCCGCGGGCGTTCCGTGGATGTCAGTCGGAGTTCGCAGTGGAAGGCGTCCCGGAGGCGCTCGCTCAGCTTGCGCTCGTCCAGCGAGGCTCGCAACGCGTCGGGGAGACGGAGTTCGACCCGGATCAGCTTCCCCGCGGTGTCCTTGGGCAACGCCTCGAGGACGCGGCGGGTGGCGTCCTCGCCCATGCCCACGGTGACCTCGACCTTCTCCATGGGCCGTGCGGGCAGTTCGACGAAGGACCAGGTCCCGTCCGCGCGGACGGCCACGAACCCCTTCGGGTCCAGGCGTTCCCCCCAGTCGATCCGCTCGGGCGCTCCCGTGTACACGACCTTGTCGAAGAGGGTCTGGTGCAGGTGGATGTGGCCGAAGACCGCCAGGCTCACGGATGCGGGCAGCATGTCCCGGGTGAACGTGAAGTCATGGGGCACGACCTCGGGCGGCGTGGTGCTCGCGTAGCGTACGCCCTGCATTTCGAAGTGCCCGAAGAGGATGCGGAGGTCCGCGCCTTTGAGGTCGTCAGCCCGGTTCTGGATCCAGCTCTTCCAGACGCGCCGCGCGGCCTCGTAGGCCTCCTCGCGCGGGATCTCCTTCCCGAGCTTCTCCCGGATCTGCTCGACGATCTCCTCGGGATGGAGGTACGGGAGCAGGATGAAACCGACCTTCCGTCCGCCAATCGTGCGCGTCTCCGCCTTGGGATCTCGGAAGATCCGCACGTGGGCGTATCCGCGGAAGTCGTCCAGGGAGGTGGACCGCGCAGCACGCCGCGGCTGGTCGTGGTTGCCCGCGAGGATCCAGACCTCGATCCCCGCCTTCCCGAGCGGCTCGATCACGTCGCGCCGGACGAGCTCGCGGAAGACGGGGGCCACGTGGGTCCGGTCGAAGAGGTCCCCGAGGATGCAGAAGAGGGATGCCTGGTGCTCCATGGCCCATTGGGCCGCCTTCGCGAAGTTGCCGTGGAGATCCAGAGCGCGCTCCGAGATGCCCGTCTCCGGGTCGATGCGGAAGTCGAAGGTGAGCCCCTCGTGGACATCACCTACGCAGACGATCTCATGCATCCTAGTCTACCGCAGGGCGAGGAGCCTACTTATACCCGTTTTCCGGGGTCCCCCGAAAGTGGTGATCCTCCTCGGGGTCACGCGGGGGCGGACGGGGTCGGAGGGATTCGTCGAGCGAGGGCGCCGAGAGCCACCGCGATGAGGGAGAGGATCATCCCTGTCTCCACGACGAGGCTGCCAATCTCGGCCAGGGCCGCGACCGTGGGCAGGACTTGGCCGATGTTGCTCAGGTCCGCGGGCCCATACATGGACGGCGCGTAGACGAACCCGGCGAGGTCTCCGGCCGCCAGGAGCACGCCACCGAGCAGGATGAGGAAGGGGCCCACGCGCGTCCACCTGCGCATCCGAGGAAGGATCCGCAGGATTCCGTCGAAGATGAGGAAGAAGCCGACCTCCAGCAGGAGACTCTGCACGGCGGCCAGGGCGTACTGGCCCTGGAACAATCTGACGAGGTCCTGCAGGGAGGTCAGACCTCGCAGGTTGTAGTAACCCCATGCGAAGATGACCCCGATGAACGCCAAGCCGACGATCACCAGGATGATTCCGACTCGGATTCCGAGGGGGATCTTCGCAGCGCGGGACAGCGACGGGGGGCCCTCGGCGCGTTCGGGACTCGGTGGAGGCACGGGCTGCGCGTTCATCCCTCCTATGTGGGGCCATGCCGTTCCGCCCATTAGAGGATGTCGCGTGCTTGCTGGCCCGCCGCCTTGAAGGCCCGGAGCGGAATACCGACTCCGTGCTCACCCTCATCCTCGCGGACGCGGAGCTGGAACCGGTCCCGCAGGCCATCGCAGGCCATCCGGCCGTCCGCACCTCGGCGAAGCGTCGCGGGCGTTCCCCCACCACGATGCTCCTCGACAGCAGCCTGCACCATCCCGCATTGAAGCGGTTCCCCGAGGGAGAGCGCCGCGGGCGGCCGGACATCGCCCACCTCTTCACCCTGCTGTGCCTGGACTCGGTCATCAACGGGCAGGGCCAGCTCCGGACGATCATTCACACCCGCAACGACGACGTGATCCGTCTCGCCGCGGAGACGCGGATTCCCAAGAACTACCCGCGGTTCGTCGGACTCATGGAGGACCTGTTCCAGAAGGGTGCGGTCCCCGAGGGCCAGCCCCTGATCACGCTGGAGCGCGGCGTGACCTTGGAGACGCTTCTGTCCGGATGCCCGTCGCCGCGGTGGGCGTTCGCGGAGACTGGAGAACGGGTGAACCTGTGGCCCGAACTGGCCGCGCTCGAGGGCGACCTGACCGCCGTGGTCGGCGGCTTCCCCCACGGTGACTTCCGCAGCCCCGTGGCCCGGCTCTGCGACCGCGTCGTCTCCATCCACGAGGAGCCGCTTCGCGCCTGGACTGTCACGAGCGAGATCCTCGTGGCGTATCGCCAACGTAGCGCACCGCCTACCGCGGACCCGACGTAGGTGCGGCCGCGGCCAAGGCGGTCGTCCAAGGCGTCAAGGCGACCACGGTCTTCGCGAAGATCTCCGGCGCGCTGGCGGACCTCGCGGACGTCGCGAAGGTCACGTAGTGGGTGAACCGTCTCAAGGGCATCGGCCTCGTCAACTCGCGGTTCCTCGTCGCCGGCGCGTTCACTGCCGCCTTCGGCGCGGCTGCGTAGGTTTGGCCAGAGATTCCTCGTTCCGCAGGATCAAGGACATGCGGTCACCAGCGATTGCGGTCCGGACGGACGATCCCGGGTGCGCATCCCTTTATCTCGTCACCTCCTGATTCGCGCTCCGTGCCGGAGACCTGGCGGCTGGGGACCGGCGAGGAGCGGGTCCGCTCCGCCATCGTCGGGTGTGGCGGCGCCGGCTGCAACACGTTGCGGCACGTGGCCGCGGCCGCGGGCGTCGAGCGCATCGCGATGAACGATGCGCCGCATCCGTCCATGGCCGGGATCCCCCGCCGCGTGATCGTCGACGCCGGACCGCTCAAGGCCGTCGCGTCCCTGGAGGAGAAGGCCATCCCCACCCTGGCGACGAACGAGGAGAAGGAGCTCTCGAACGCCCTCGTGGGCCGGGACTTCGTCGTGGCCCTCGGCGGCCTCGGCGGCGAGTTCGGCGGCTGGGGCCTCTCCGTCGTCGGCCGGGTCGCCCGGATTCTGGGCGATGTCTCCCTCGCCCTCGCCACGGTCCCGTTCACCGCGGAGGGCATGCTGCGCCGGCATCTCGCGGAGGCCCAGATGGCGACGCTCCAGCGCCGCGCGGACGGAGTGGTTGCCTTCGGGAACGACGCGCTCCTGCGGTCCTACCCCACGCTGCCGCTAGCTCGCGCCTTCGGCGCCATGGGCGCGATCATGGCGAGGCCCGCGGCGGCGCTGCCCACGATCCTCTCGCGGACGGACCTCGTGCCCCTCAAGCGGTTCCTAGCGCGCACGAAGGACTGGCGGTTCGGGATGGGCGCGGGCACCGAGAAGCACCGCTGCTTCCTCGCGGTCGAGGAGGCCTACGCGAGTCCCTGGTTTACGGGCCGGCACGAGGATGTGCGCCAGGCCGTCGTGCTCATCGCCCAGCCCCCGGGAGCCGCGTTCGAGGACGAGTTGCTCCGCGAGGTCCGCCTCCGTTCCCCGCAGGCCGACGTCGCCTGGGCCGTGCTCCCGGAGCCGGCCCCGGAGGACCGCGTCTCCGTCCAGGTCCTCGCGGGGCTGGACAGAGGCACCGCGACTCCCTCGTCCTGAGGTACGGATCGCGCCTTTCTGTGTCGCCCCCGTCGGGTGATGTCCCAAGCTTGGAGTAGGCTTGAGAACTCGGCCAAAGTGTCCTGTGGCGGGGGTTAGCAACAACTCCCAAACCCTTACTCGTCCAGACCTGGTCTGGATTCGGCAGCAGCCGATATCGCATTCTACCATTTGTGCGGCGACCGGGATTGGGAATTGCTCGCTTTCGTGAATTGGGGGTCCAGTGATGCGATGTCGGTGCGACGCGATTCCCTGCACTGTCGCGTGATGGGCCCATCGTGAGTTGCGACGGATGCGACTCTGTCAATTTCCACGGGCCGGTCTTCTCAGGTGGCGTTCAGTTACTCCATGGCGGAGGGCCGTGGCGGGCAAACGGGTTCTGTCCCGAACCTGCATTAGGCTTGGACATGGGATCGGAGAATGCCAAGGCGCGCTCGGCCGTTCCATCACGCGGCGGCCACAGGGGCGGTCCACCAATGTCCGGCGCCGTACGTGAGCAGGACCACCGCGCTGCCCAGGAGCACGGGCACGTAGGTGTACAGCAAGATGTTGTCGCTGAATACGTACATCCTGAACGCCGAAATTCCCACCTCGAGAACCCCGCTCCCCGCAACGAGGAGTATCACGCTTACCGCCGGCGTCCTGCGATTGGCTCGTCCAGGTCCACCACGAAGGATGACACCTACGAAAGCAAGCACGGCCCCGATTGAAATGAGCGGGACAGGGAACCGGGGGTCAGGCCACGACGGGGAGCATGTAACCGGCGAGCCTGAGCAGATCAAGCTCGGCGAGGTCCAAAGCCAATCGATGGCCATGGAACCGCCAAACGCGACGAGCACGACCCCTAATATTGTCAGCGCGATGGGCCATTTTCGGTCGACAACGGGAAGTGGCACAGGAATCACCTATCGGCCAATGCCAACTTATCTCCTCCAGGTTCTGGGCTCATAGGGCACAAGAAACCGGCCGCTGCGAACCAATGATCCGCAAAACCGATTTCTGGAGCTTGCATTGAGGATCGGTATCGAGGTGGCCGGCGTATCCTCTGCCATGCGCTGTCCGTCCTCGGCCATCGTGGTGACATGTCGTCTTTCATCTCGTCATTGGTCATCCCATCACCAAGCCGTCCGAGAACGAGCATGTGACCAACTCCTCGGGAAACAAGACGCTGAAGTGTTCGCGCCCGGGAACCTCAACCAGGGGTCGTCCCCCATGTGACCGTCCAGCCTCCCGAGTTGGAGATCGGTCCATTCGTCAGGTAGCTCGGATTCGAGTAATCGGACGGTTGATGCGAATCGTCGCCGATTGTTCGCAAGAGACCCAATGCAAAGTCAGCGGAGAGGGGCGTCGTTCCAAAGGAGTTGTTCGGAATCGTGAAGGAGCCGTAGTTTGGAAGCACACAGAGGTAGCCTTGTTGCACTCCGCAGTCGCTGCCGCTGGCGACCGCCGTGGGAGCTTCCACGACCCACTCGGAGGATTCGGTGTCCGAGGCGTAGTTGGCGATGCAGTTGCCCGGACAGCCTCCTTGGAGGGTCCAAGTGTCACCAGGGCCATAGTCCTGCATGTAGAACGAGACGCCGCCACTCGTAGAGTACGAAACCTGAACATACACCCTGTCGCCCAACGCGATGTTGACCGTGTTGAACAGGCCATTCCAGATGTAGGCCGGCTGGCAGTTCGTCGTTGTGCACTCTTCGGTGAACGGATGAACCGCAACGCTTCCGCCGCTCGTGACAGTCATCAAGAAACCCGCCTGCCAGAGGTTGGTCCCGCATGGCGGTGGAAGACCGGGGGAACATCCGCCCAGACCTGCCCAGACGCTCACCTTGTCAATCCCAGAATTGGGAGCCTGCACATACGAAGCCGAGGTCGGCAGGATGAAGGTCGCGTAGGCGCTCCATGAAGTCGTGCCCGGAGGAGCACTCGCGATATCGGCGACGTAACCTCCCCAATTCCGAGGACCGTCATACTGCAGGACCATGGCAATCGCCCCGCTGTTGCCTGCAGGATAGAACGTCGTAGACTGGCTCGCTTGGTTTGCAAAGGATCCTGCATCGGAGGCCCATTGGCGGAACGTGAAGCCGGTCGCTATGTAAGAGTAGCTGATGGAGTAGGACTGACCGCATCCCCAAGAGATTGAGGTCGACATGCCGTCCGCGTACGAAGTCCCCGCAAACACGATCGTGCCAGCAGTACCCCACACATGGAATAGAATCGTGGCAACGCGTGACCGGCAGACTGCACGTGCCGGGGTCGCGATTGTCGGGAGGAGCACCAGAGCTGACACGAGCAGGAGGCTCAGGACGCCAGCCCTCGTGAACTTCGACGGAAGTTGTCCACGAGAAACGGTCGGATTACAAGTGCGGCGCTGAATTCCCTCCATCATCTCCCTCCGCGTCAAGTATCCACTGCCCTCGAATGAATATTGCGGGGGCTTTCATC
>DUJI01000193.1 GCA_013329855.1 Thermoplasmata archaeon
GCCCGCGCCGGCGCCCGTCGCGGTGCCCAGGACCTCCCCGAGATCCCCGAACCCGCTCTGGAATCCCAGGGAGCGATCGAGCTCGCGCGGCGGGAACTCCCGGCCAATCCAGGACATCCCCACGGGGTGATAGAAGCTGGCGCCGACGCGGAGGAGGGAGACGAACAGGAGGAGGGCCCAGAACGAGGTCGCGGCGGCCACCAGGAAGCACGAGACGCCGACGATCAGGATGCCGATGGGCAGGAATCGCGACGGGTCCCGTCGGTCGCTCATGACGCCCGTGAGCATCTGGACGACCGCGTTCACCAGGAGCGATGTCCCGCCGAGGATGCCCGTCTCGAACGGGCCGAAGGCGAAGACCCCGGTCAGGATGGCGATCTGCCCGGAGAGGACCTGGACCGCACCGTCGTTCGTCATGTGGTAGAGGCTGTTCACCAGGAGGACGCGGCGGTCTCCGGCCACGCGCCCGCGATGCCTCGCCGGGATAAAGGCTTAGGGCCGCGCCCCGGAACCCCGTGATTGCGTCCCTTCGGCCGGCGCAAAGAGGACCAGGGCCTCCAGGTCCTCCACGATGTCGTGGAACCGGTGTTCGAGTCCCGCGGGGACGTAGATCACGGAGCCGGGGACGACGGGGCGATCCGCCTCCCCCAGGCGGATCCGGGCCCGTCCCCGCTGGACCACGTAGACCTCGTCCTCCGTGTGCGGGGACTGCAGGTCCGCGGCGCTCGCCCGAAGGACGTACAGGCCCACGCTCATGGCGGGCTCGCGGACGAACTCGTGATAGGCCTGTCCGCTCTGCGTCTGTCCTCTGCGGATCTCCTCGGGATCGAGGCATCGCGCATCGCCCATGGTCTTCCGATGGTCGGGCTCCTCCTTAACCCCTCGCCGTTGGCGAGAGCAAGGAGACAAACTCCATATAGCCCTGGCCCGATGGGCACGTTGGCCAGGAGACCGCGGACGGCCGACGGTAGCCCGCAAGGGCGGCTGAGGAACGTCCCCCCTCCTTACGAGAGGTGGCCCCGTGCAAGCGGGGGGCCTGAGAGGGCCGGCAAGGGCGCAGAAACGACACAGCCCGCACCGAGGATGAATCGCGCTGGCGAAGACGTTGGTGCGGGACCTGGTGAGACGGCGACACCCCACCGGAGCAAGTCCAAGCAGGCGCATTTGCGCCAGGTAGGACGCTTAGTCCAATGCCGTCAGAACAGAAGGGGGCGTACGGCGGTCACCTGGCCTCTTACGGGCAAGCGAGCCATCCGCACTCCGGGAGACCTGACGCGGACCCCATGTCGGCGTCAACGTTATCCGTCGCTGCGCTCTCGGGGAGGGCGGGAGGAACGTCATGGTCGTCGACTTCGCGATGAAACGTGCGCCGAAGTACCGGGTGGCGTCCGTCCGTTTCATGGGCCCATTCAACGAACGCCGCATCCGGTCCGAATGGGAGGGCCTCGCGCGCTGGGCGAAGAGCAAGGGCCTGCGGACAGGCAAGTGGTTCTTCTGCGAGGACGGCGCGGGACCGCGGTACCGATTTGACGTCGCCATCGAAATCCGAGGCGCGGCGAAATCGGAGGGCAAGGTGCGCATCCGCACCCTTCCCGCATCACCGATCGCGACCGTCACGTTCAACCCCGACGACATCTCCCCGCGGGTCATCTACCACGGACTCGAGGACTGGTTGCGGGGGCGCAAGAAGGACAAGACGATCAAGCGCACGCGAGCCTGGCGCGAGGTCTACACGGGGAACCCGTGGAAGGACTCGAAGGCGTGGTCCCGCGCGGAGATTCAAGTCCTCGTCTCGAAGTGAATCTCGAGCGAGCACCGGGACTCCGGCGTCGGGTGCGACGGGGCGGCAGCCGTGCGCGTGGACATGGAAGGCTGCTTCGCCGCCCATCCTGTCATCCCATTGGCAACGGACTACCAACGCTCAAATAGAATCACCCCAATCGCAGCGAGGGCCAAGCTCCCCCCTTGGGTCCACTCATGCCTGAACTCCGGAAGGACTACGTCACGGACACGTGGGTCGTGTTCTCTCGGATCCGCTCCCAGCGTCCGGGGGTCCCCCAGGCCGAGAACGGCCACACGGATCCCGCGAAGTGCCCCTTCTGCCCGGGAAAGGAGCACCTCACGCCGCCCGAGATCCTCGCGTACCGCAAGGACGGTGTGCCGAACGGGCCGGGGTGGTGGGTACGCTGCGTCCCGAATGCCTTCCCCGCCCTGGCGATCGAAGGCGAACTCCAGCGCGAAATCCACCAGGTCTTCCAACGAGTGAGCGGCGTCGGCGCCCACGAGGTCATCATCGAGACCCCGAAGCACGATGGGCAGATCCCGCAGATGAGCGAATTCCAGCTCGAGGAGATGATCGAGGCCTACAAGCAGCGGTACCTCGACCTCAGCCAGGACAAGCGGTTTCGCTACATCCTCATCTTCAAGAACCGGGGCTCTGGCGCCGGAGCGACCATCTCCCACCCCCACTCGCAACTGATCGCGCTACCCATCGTCCCCCGGCGGATTATGGAGGAGGTGAACGCGGTGAACCGATTCTACCACGCGTCCGGGGGGTCCTGCCTCTACTGTGAAGTCCTAGAGACGGAGCGGAAGGAGGCCACGCGCATCATCTCGCAGAACGATTCCTTCGTCGTCCTCTCCCCGTACGCGGCCCGCTACCCGTTCGAGATGTGGATCCTACCGAAGCGGCACGAGATGGCCTTCGAGGACATCACGGACCACGAGCGGAAGCCGCTCGCGCGCGCCCTCAAGGACGCCCTCTCGCGGCTCTTCCAGGTCCTCGACGACCCTCCGTATAACTACTACATCCATACGGCGCCGTGCGACCGCCAGGAGACGCGGTACCACTGGCACCTCGAGATC
>DUJI01000002.1 GCA_013329855.1 Thermoplasmata archaeon
GCCCAGCCCCACCGTGGCGTCCAGGGTTCTCATCAGGCCGTCGTACCCGTCGCGCGTCCGGAAATCGTAGCCCGCGGCGAACGTATGACAGGTGTCCACGCAGAGGCCGAGGCGGTCGGGGAAGGAGGCCTGCTCGATGATCGCGGCGAGCTGCTCGAACGTGTGACCGAGCACGCTGCCCGCGCCCGCCGTGTTAGCCAGCACGGCGAACACGCCGGGTGCCTCGGCCCTGGATAGGCACCAGTCCAGGCTCTGGGCGATCGCGCGGAGACCCGCGGCTTCCCCCTTGCCCATGTGGGCGCCGGGGTGGAAGATCACGTCGCGGATGCCGAGCTGCTGCGCGCGCTCCAGCTCTTCCACGAACGCGATGCGCGAGACCTTGAGCATGTTCCTGGTCGGGGACGCGAGGTTGATCAGGTAGTTCGCATGAACCACGGCCCGCACGATGTGGTGGGCCGCCAGGTTCTCCCGGAAGGCCGCGGTCTCCTCGAGGGCGAGGGGCTTCGTGTTGCGGAGCATGCGGGGACTCCGCGAGAAGACCTGGATGGCCTCGCAGCCGACCGCCTCCCCCCGTTCCGGCGCGAGGGCGATGCTCTTCGCGATGGACATGTGGGCCCCGAGGTACATCCGGCGCCTTCCATGGCCCGGTAGCGGATGGGGTCACATGAGCTTTGCCGATTGGGGCCCAACTTGGGCCAAGCGCCTTGATATCCGCGTTCCCTGTCTGGGGACCGGGAGCTGCGAAATGGCGCCGGAACGCGAGGTGGAGTCTCGCTTCACGGGGATGATCTTCCTCCTTCGGCGCGTGATCCCCGGACCCCCTGACGGCCACTCGCGGCTCTCTCCCATGCCCGATATGGGGTTCGCGCGGGAACGGCCTCGCCGCAAGTGACGCGTCACGGTCACTCGACGCTCGGCAGCTCGTGCGCGAGACGTCGCGCCTTGACGGTCAGGTAGGACTGCGTGAGGTGCTTCTCGCCGCGTGCGAAGGAGTCGGAAAGCTCCTCCCACCGGCCGTCCTCGACCCATTTCCGAATCGTCTCGTCGCGGAGGAAGAGCTCGACCTCCCGCAGCTCCTCGAACTCCGCGACGATTGTGTCGACCCCCATGAACTCGATCTCGAACCGGTTCTCCCCGAGGAGGTCCTCCATGGTGTCCTCATAGAACGCCCAGCGCGATCCGCGCCGCGTCTCCTTCCAGTGGTCCCCGTGGTGGCAGCAGAAGATGAACTTGCCCCCGGGACGGAGACCGTGGGACGCGTGCCACACGATCTCGGGAGACATGCACAGGTTGCTCGTGATGAAATCGAACGGCTCGGAGGAGAACCCGTGGTAGGACGTCTTCTCCACGTCGCCCCAGACGAAGTCCACGCGGCGGATGTCCTTGACGCCCGCGTAGGCGCGGGCCTGCTGGAGTTTCATCCGGTCCGCGTCCACGCCGATCACGTGGCCGCCGATGCCCGCTGCGACGAAGGCGAGGCGTCCCTCGCCCGTGCCCACGTCGAGCACGCGGCGGCCGCGGAAGTCCTCATGGCGGAACTGGTCGAGCAGCATGGGCCGCAGCTCGAACGCATGGCGCGCCGCGTCCCTCCAGAGGAGGTGGCGGGTCTGCCGCATCACATCGGTCACAGGGCGCCCTCGGGGCTCCGGATGCGGGCTTCGAGATAAGAGGGCATCGGTGGACGGCCGCAACGGCGCACGCTTATAGGAAGCGGCCACCATGGCACGCCGGGAAGGACGATGGACGTGCAGGAGCACGGGCTTTTCATCGGCGGCAGGTCTCGGTCAGCATCCTCCTCGGCGACCGTAGAGGTCCTGGATCCCGCGACGAACCGGCCCGTCGCGCGGGTCGCCTCGGGAACCAAGCAGGACGTGGATGCCGCGGTGGAGGCCGCGCGGGCCGCGTTCGAGTCGCCCGAGTGGCGGGACCTGGATCCGAGCAAGCGCGGACGTCTCCTCTTCCTCCTGGGGCAGCAGATTCGGGACCGGTTCGAGGAGCTGGCGAGGCTCGAGTCCCTCAACGTGGGCAAGCCGTTGCGGGAAGCCAAGGGTGACGTCGCGTATGTGTACAAGCTGTTCGAATATTATGCAGGTATTGCAGACAAAATTCAAGGCGCCACGATCCCCGTGCCGGGTGCCCGGCTGGACTATACCCTCCGTGAGCCGCTCGGGGTCACGGCGCATATCGCTCCCTGGAACTACCCGCTCCTGCTGGCCTGCCGCGGCATCGCCCCGGCGCTGGCGGCGGGCAACACCGTGGTCCTAAAACCCGCCAGCCTCACGCCGCTGACCGCGCTCCAGGTGGCCGAGCTCGCGGCCGCTGCGGGCTTCCCCGCCGGCGCCTTCAACGTGGTCACGGGCCCCGGCAAGGAGGTCGGCGAGGCCCTCGCCCGCCACCGGGACGTCGACAGCGTGACCCTGACCGGATCCACGGAGACCGGCAAGCAGCTCCTGCGGATCGCCGCAGACCGCGTGACCCCTACGTCGTTGGAACTCGGCGGCAAGAACCCGCAGATCGTCCTGCCCGACGCGAAGCTGGACAAGGCCCTCGCCGGAGTCCACTTCGGCGCCTTCCAGAACGCGGGCCAGATGTGCTGGGCGGGGTCCAAGCTCCTCGTGCACGAGGACGTCGCCCGGGCCTTCCTGGACAAGCTGGGGGAGCGGACGGCCAAGACGCGGCTCGGCCCCGGGCTCGAGGAGGGCGTCCAAATGGGCCCCCTGGTCTCCCGGGAACAGACGCGGACCGTCTCGGCAGCCATCGACGAAGGAATCCGCAAGGGCGCGAAACCGCTCGTAGGCGGCGGACGCCCGGAAGACCCCAAACTCCAGGAGGGCAACTTCCTCCTGCCGACGATCTTCGAGACGCCGCCTGAGGACAGTCGCGTCGCGCGGGAGGAGGTCTTCGGTCCCGTCCTGGCGGCCTGGTCCTTCACGGACCTCGACGAAGCGGTCGCCCGAGCCAACGACACGCCGTACGGCTTGAGCGCGGGGATCTGGACGCAGGATCTGGGCAAGGCCCATGCGCTCGCCCGGCGATTGAAGGCGGGCATGGTCTCCATCAACGAGTACCCGGTCACGTTCCCCCAGACCCCGTTCCTGGGGTGGAAGCAATCGGGACTCGGTCAGGAGCAGGGGGTGGACGCGGTCCTCTTCTACACCCACGTGAAGAACGTCCTCGTGAACCTCGAGTGAGGCCGAGCCCCTTCCCGTTCTAGAGTCGGATCCGCTCCTCCCGCACCACGAGCCCCTTGGTCCGGATCCGCTCCAGGAAGGTCTCGGGGTCCAGCTCCTCCGGGATGACGAGCCCCTTCTCGCGGACCCGACCCTCCAGGAACATCTCGGCCGCCACGGCTCCTCCCGTACCCACCATGAACGCGGTGGCGTTCGTGCCATGCTGGCGCCAGGCTTCCCCATAGGAGAGTCCCGTCCAGGTCCTCACCCGTTCCCTCCGGCCGTCCTTCGTGCCCGTGACCTCGACCACGAACGCCGCGTAGCCGCGGATGCGATCCGCCAGCGCAAGGGGCGAGGGCAAGGCCGCTGCGATCACGTCCATGGGACGCACCCGCATCCCGCGCACGTCGACGGGCTCGCCTCGCAGGAGCCCCAGCTTCCGCAGGACGTCCGCGGCCTGCACCCAGCCGTCGTCGATGTGGATGTTGAACGACGCTTGCCGCAGGGTCGGGATCCCCCGGGGGAGGAAGTACGTCTCGTCGTGGTTCGTCTTGAACACGCGACGGCGTCCCACGGGCTCGGGGAAATCGAACATGCGGCTCGAGTTCATCGGAGGAAGGAAGCGCAGCGCGCCGTCCTCGTACACGGCGGCGGGGACGCTCATCTCGTCCAGGAGGTCCACAGGAGACCATGCGGAGAATAGCTCGAAGCCCTCCACGGCCCCCGTGTCCCCGTCGAAGACGTGGGCCTCCTCGGCCCGGTCCAACGTCCCCGCCGCGTGCACGGCGAACACGTCGGAGATGCCGGGCTCCATCCCCATGCCCACGAGTCCCGCGATGCCCGCTTCGCGGCAGCGCGCCGAAGCTTCGTCGAACTCGGGACCCGTCGCGTCGAAGGGCATCCCGAAGTCCAGGTAGTCCGTGCGGGTCTGCGCGGCGACGTCCAGCACGATCCGGTTGAGTCGCCAAGGCATGGAGGCGATGACGAGGTCGCAATCCTGAAGGAGTCGTCGGACGGCGTCCGGGTCGGTGCCGTCCACCTCCCGTACGGCGATTCGGTCGTCCGCCACGCGCGAAGCCAGCGCGCGGGCGGCGTCCGTCTTCCGGTCCGCCAGGACGAGGCGGTCCACCTTGGGATGGTGGGCCAGATGCTCCGCGCACACGAGCCCGCACACGCCGCACCCCAGTTGGACGACTTCCATGGTCAGGTCACCTCCCGCGCATGCCCGGAGGGGAGTCCTCCCGCCCGGATCGTGCAGGGATTCCGTGAACCGACTTAACGGTTTCAGGAGACCCGAGGCCCCCTGGAAGCAGGCCTGGCTGAGTCAGTCTGGCCGAACCCCCCTTGCGAAACGGTTGAAAGCTCCCTCCGCGCTGTCGGTCCCGAGGGGACCATGCGCAACGATCCACGGACGGTCCATCCCTACATCCCGAACTCCGCGCGGCCCGCGAGGGAAGCCATGCTGCGCGAGGTCGGCGCCGAGAGCGAAGAGGACTTCTACGAGGACATCCCGGCCGCTCTCCGGTTCCGAGGACAGTTGGATCTCCCCGATTCGCTTCCGTCCGAGCACGCGCTCCGGCGGCACGTGGCGGGACTCCTGTCTAAGAACCGGAGCACCACGGAGATCCTGAACTTCCTCGGCGCGGGCTGCTACGAGCACATGGTGCCCGCGGTGTGCGACGAGATCAACTCCCGCGGGGAATTCCTGACCGCCTATGCGGGCGAGCCCTACGACGACCACGGGCGTTTCCAGGCCCTGTTCGAGTACGCCAGCCTCATGGGGGAGCTCCTGGACATGGACGTGGTCAATGTGCCCACGTACGACGGGTTCCAGGCCACCGCCACCGCGCTCCGGATGGCCGCGCGCATCACCGGTCGGAGCGAGCTCTTGGTATCCCGCGCCGTCTCCGCGGACAAGCTCTCCAAGATCCGCGACTACGCGAAGCCTCGGCTGACCGTGAAGACGTTCGACTACGACGCGTCGACGGGCGAACCCGACCTCAGCTCCTTGGAGAGCCAAGTCGGACGGGAGACCGCCGCGGTGTATTTCGAGAACCCGTCCTACCTGGGCGTCATCGCGACCCACGGTCCCGCTGTCTCCGACTGCGCCCATGAAGCGGGCGCGCTCTCCGTGGTCGGCGTGGACCCGAGCACCTTGGGTGTCCTCACCCCTCCCGTGGACTATGGGGCCGACCTGGTCGTGGGGGACCTCCAGCCCCTGGGGATGCACATGCAATTCGGGGGCGGTCACGCGGGTTTCATCGCGAGCCGGGACGAGCCGAGGTTCGTCATGGAGTATCCCTCCCGCCTCTTCGGGATCACGTCCACCTCCGTGGACGGGGAGTACGGGTTCGGCGACGTCGCCTACGACCGTACCTCGTTCGCCAGGCGGGAGCAGGGCAAGGAGTGGGTGGGCACCGCGGCGGCCCTCTGGGGGATCACCGCGGGCGCGTACCTCGCCCTCCTGGGACCCGAGGGGATGCGGGATCTCGGGGAGTCCATGATGATCCGGTCGCACTATGCGGCTCGGCGACTGTCGCGGATCCCCGGAGTGCGTGCCCCCCGCTTCCGCGGCTCCTTCTTCCATGAGTTCGTCGTGGACTACCGGCGCACAGGGAAGACCATCGCCACGGTGAACCGCGCGTTGCTGCGCCGCGGGATCCTGGGCGGCAAGGACCTCTCGCGGGAGTTCCCCGAACTCAAGGGATGCGCCCTGTACTGCATCACGGAGGTCCACGCCCAGGAGGACATGGACCGGCTCGTGGACGCGGTCCGGGAGGTCGTCGCATGAAGGACATCCCCGCCATCCGGAAGGCGCAGGGCACGCCCCGGCTCCGGAGGTTCCACCAAGCGCGATGGGACGAGCCGATCATCTTCGAGCTCGCCGCGGAGGGGGAGCGGGGCATCCTCGTCCCCGAGCCCGAACCGGGCCTCCGACGGGCCGTCGGCGACGTGGTCGCGTCGCTTCCGAAGGCCGTGGTCCGCAGGCGGCCTCCCGCCCTCCCGGAGATCTCACAGAACCGCGTGCTGCGTCACTACATGCGGCTGTCCCAGGAGAACCTGGGAGCCGACCTCAACATCGACGTGGGCCAGGGAACCTGCACGATGAAGTACAGTCCCAAGGTGAACGACCAGCTCGCACGACTGCCCGGCATGGCCGAGCTCCATCCCCTCCAGCCCGAGGAGACCGTCCAGGGGATCCTGGAGATCATGTACCGGTTCGAAGGGTTCCTCAAGGCGATCTCCGGATTGGACGCCTTCTCCCTGCAGCCCGGGGCGGGCTCCGCGGCGATCTACGCGAACGCCTCCATCATCCGTGCCTACCACGCGTCCCGCGGAGAGGCGGCGCAGCGGAGGGAGATCATCACGACGATCTTTTCCCACCCTTCGAACGCGGCCTGCGCGAAGACGGCGGGGTTCGACATCGTGACCCTCCATCCCGACGCGGACGGCTATCCGGATCTGAAATCCCTGAAGGCCGCCGTCTCCGAACGGACCGCGGGGCTCATGATCACGAATCCGGAGGATACGGGCATCTTCAACCCGCGGATTCGGGAGTTCGTCGACGCGGTCCACGAGGTCGGCGGCCTGTGCGCCTACGACCAGGCGAACGCGAACGGGATCCTGGGTATCACGCGCGCCCGGGAGGCGGGGTTCGATCTGTGCCACTTCAACCTGCACAAGACGTTCTCCACGCCCCACGGTTGCGGCGGGCCCGCCGGGGCTGCCGTTGGCGTGACGAAGGCGCTCGCGCGGTTCCTGCCCGTCCCCCTCGTCGTGTTCGACGGGAAGCGGTACCACCTGGACTACGACCGGCCGGACAGCATCGGCAAGATCCGCCCGTGGTACGGAGTCGCGCCCGTGATCCTGCGGGCCTACGCGTGGGTGATGAGCCTCGGGGCGGACGGCCTCCGAGAGGTGGCCAAGGTCGCCGTGCTCAACAACAACTACCTGCTCAAGCGGATGCTCGGGATTCGGGGGGTGAGCGCGCCGTACGCCAAGGGGCGGCGGAGGATCGAGCAGGTC
>DUJI01000110.1 GCA_013329855.1 Thermoplasmata archaeon
CCTTGGTTCGTGCAGAGATCGACCTCCACGGAGTAGGAGGGCATGTAGGTGACCGTCACCTTGATCTCGGTGGTCCTCAGCTCTTTGTTCCCGCTCGAGAGCACGCCGGCCTCCAGGTTATTGATGTCCGTGGCCGTCCACGCGCGCGAAGCAAACGGATACTGCGAGTAGGCGGTGCTCACAAGCCCGTAGGCTCCCGTGGAGCATGCCGTGGCCGCTCCGTCCATCTCCGCGCTCCCGTTCATGAGCACGGTTGAAATCTTGGAGAGTTGCCCCGAGCTCGACGCACCCCAGCACCACACCGAAATCGTCACGATCGTGATGTTTACGGAGCTAGGAGGCGAGGCCCAATCGGGCAGGCTGTATGTCGACTTCAGCTTCGTTGTGTTCCCATCTGTGATGTAGGTCGTGTTCGCGTCGTTCGGGTCCTCGTCCACGCACAGGTACGGGCTCCCCGCAGCGCAGCCTCGTGCGTTCCACCCATTGTTCGTGCCTAGCGCGTTGGGAAGGAGCGTGAGCGTCATGGCGGGTGCCGAGATGTCGAGGTTGAACTCCCAGGAACCCGCCATGGTGGAGGCCGGGGTTCCCGTGGGCGTGTACCAGCAGACGCTCGGGGCGCCGCTGGTCAGCGCCTTGGTCGTCGGACTGCTCCCCGCGGTGGTGCTCGCAACGAGGTTCGAGGTGCAGACAGTAGGCGCGCCGCCACCCGAGACGGCCGTGTTCGTGAAGAACCACTT
Source organism: Thermoplasmata archaeon (assembly GCA_013329855.1). Lineage (GTDB taxonomy): Archaea > Thermoplasmatota > Thermoplasmata > RBG-16-68-12 > RBG-16-68-12 > RBG-16-68-12 > RBG-16-68-12 sp8695u. The sequence continues at coordinate 738 of DUJI01000110.1, forward strand.
CTGGTTCCCCGGGAGGTCCTGAGCCAGAAGCCGACCCGGCCCGGCGGCTGGGGAGTCCGTCATCGGACTTCCCATCGACTGGGCCACCAACGTGGTCACGCTCAGCGTCGTCGGCGCGGACGGCGCCAGGGAGCTGTCGGCCGCCTGGTTCCACCCCCGGATCTCGAAGAAGGCGCGCGATCCGTTCGTGACCGGGACGCCGGACAACGCGGCCTCAACCTGGCTGCCGTCCTTCGCCACGGTCGCGAGCCCGAGGGGCGCCCACGTCCAGTCCCAGGCGCTCGTGCCGTTGAAGCGCAGGGCCACGGAGGAGAGGATCTCCCCGCCCTTGCCCGTGATCTGCACGAGGTAGTCCGCGCCCAGTCCGCCGACCCGGTAGCCCGTGGCCATGCTGCCGTCCTCGTCCAGGTAGAAGAGGAGGTAGTCCGTCCCATTCACGGGCGGAGGCCGCGGACCGATCGTGCCGTTGGACGAGCCGTTTCCCGGTGGCGTGTACGCGGGGTTCAGTGCGGGGACCATCGTGCCGTTGAGCGCGCGGCCCACGACGCGGGCCGTGAAGTATGCGCTACCGCCGGATCCCTGGAAGGAGTACGCGGACAGATCGATGTCGGAATCCCAGAGGGGCTGGACGTCCGCCACGGGGTCCGAGGTCAGGTTGGGCCAGTCCGCGAAGCCGCCGTCGATCCGCACGCCCGTCGGGACCATGCCCACATAGGCCAGGGATGCGGGACCCGTCCCCGGGGAGAGCATGGCCACTCCCCCCGGGGCGACCAGGAGGTCCTGGGGTGCCGCGATGAACGCCCCGACCGTGGAGGCATCCGGATTCACCCCGGTCGCGTGGAGGGTCAGAGTCTGGGTCGTGTCGGCCGAGAGGACCAGGGAAGGAAGGGTGAAGTGGATCCGCGGGCCCGGCGCCTGTTCCGAAAGAAGCGACCCCGTGGGACCGAGGAGTTGGACCAGGGAGAGGGAGCTCGGACCGAACGTGCCCTCGAGATGGACATCGAGGCCCGTGACCGTGAGGGAGCCGCCCACCGCGGTGAGCGTGAAGCTCGCGAGCACGTCCCCCGTCGTGCGGAGGACCTGGGGCGCCAGGGTGTCCTGGGCCACCAGGAGAAACGGTTCCGCGTCCGTCGCCAAGACGTCGGCCACGTCGGATTCCCCGTTCCATCCGCGGGACGCGAAGGCGACCTCCATCGCGGCGGCCGGTGCACCCAGGTCGAGGCCCCGAGCCTCGAACTCCAGCCCGTGCCCGGAACCCGCGGCCGCCACGGGGGCGACACGGACCCAGCCGTTCCAGTCCTGGGGACTCCGCGCTACGTCGAAATCGTAGAGCGTGGCCCCGACCACCTGTCCGCCCCACGTGTCGACCCGGATCATCCGATCCGCGCCGAGACCCTGCACCCGGTATCCCGTCGCCGCGGAGCGGTCCGTGTCGATGAACGCGTAGAAGGCGTTCGTGAGCCGTTGGGGTGCGGGACCCCCGGCCAGCGGATTGCCGACCACCTCGAGGTAGAAGGCCGTGTAGTCCACGTTGCCGTGCACGGCGACCCGGGTGATGTCGATGTCCGGGGTGAGCCGCGCAGGCGGCGTGGCGATCTTGGACACGCCGGCCCAGTCGGCAAACTGGCCGTCGATCTGGATCGGATAGGCGGGACTCGGGCCCGTCCAGAAGAGGGCCACCGGGAGCAGGAGGAGGAGAAGGACGACGGCCACGGGAAGGACGATCCGCTGCCAGCGAGGGGACGACAGGCTGCCTGGGAATCGGCGGGATCGGGCCGCCTTGGCCAGTCCATTCGTGAGACCGTTGGTCCGGCCGACGCCATTGGTCAAGCCGTTCGTCCGGCCCCGGAGGCCGTTCGTCAAGCCGTTCGT
>DUJI01000132.1 GCA_013329855.1 Thermoplasmata archaeon
CATCAGCGCGGTGCGACTCTACCAGATCGTCATGAATCTTTGCATCAATGCGCGCGACGCCATGGGCGGCCGGGGGCACCTCACCGTGCACGTGGCCCATGCCTACCTCGAGGCACCCGCAGCCTGTGCCTCCTGCGGTCTGGATTTTTGCGGCCCCTTCGTGCGCATCACCGTCGCCGACGAGCATCCGGCCGAGCCCCAGCGGGACCGCGCCCGCATCCTTCACCCTGACGAGCGCGGACATCGGCCACCCGATCCAGGTCCTGGTGCTGTCGCAGGCCAACGCGGCTCGCCAATTCGCTCACCTCACCGAATCGAACATGACCCTGGTCGCCCTCCGTAGCATCGATCTCACGCTGGCGCTCGAAGGAAGGTACGTCATCCGTCTCATCGCCATCGACATCCAACCCGGAGGCTGACCCCGTGACCCGCCTGTGCGTGACCCGCGCGATGAAGAACGCCAGGCATCTGCAGGCGACCGCGCCCCATCTCCTCCCGAAGCAGGAGCCGGCGGAGGGATTCGGGAGCCACATCCCCGCCAAGCTGCTCGCGGGACTTCACACGCCGCCCCCTCCCGCGGAGCTGAACCTCGTGAACGGCCTGGCCGCCGCCCTCCAGAAGCATCCCGCGCCGAAGCCGCGCGCGGCGGCCTCGGAGCCTCTCTTCAACGGCGCGCTCGTGTTCGCCCAGGTGACCTTCCGAACGTCCAAGGGGTTCGTGTCCCTGGAGCCCTCGGACCTGGCGACCGCCATGGACTTCACGCGCCTCGCGGTCATCCCGATTTCCGCGTACGCGGCTCAGTACGGGCCGAACCGCCTGGAGGTCGCGCCCCAGGCAGTCCCTTTCAACGCGGACGCCGGGAACGGGTCGTACAACGATCAGACGCTCCAGGGATGGGTGAACGCGATCGTCGCCCAGCACAGTCTGCCCGCGGACACGTGCGTCGTCGTGCTGAATCCGGCCGGAGTCGTGAACACGGATGCGGACCCGTCCCAGGGGGTCGGCGGGTACCACGGGATGGCCAAGGTGCCCTACGCCTTCGTCAACGTGATGGGCTCCGGGCTCACTGTGAAGGACGAGGCGAACGTGTATGCCCTCGCGCTGAGCCACGAGATCGCGGAGATGGTCGTGGACCCGCGCGCAGACCTGGGGAACCCGGAGGTCGTCGATCCGTGCGTCCCCGGGGACGTCATCCTGCTGGGCGACGACAAGCCGATCTCGGAGTACTCCGCCGGGGAGCACGTCGTCGGGTTCAGCGGGCTGCAGGAAATTTCCCGCACCTTCGTGCGGGCGTATCAGGGGAGTCTCGTCCACGTCAAGGCGCTTGGCATGCTCCCAATCTGCGTCACGCCAAACCACCCGCTCCTTGTTGTGGGGGGCTGGAGCCACAACGCGACGGTCAAGTACCGCGGACTCGACTGGAAGCAGGCAGGCAGGGTCCGTCCCAAGATCCGGTTCCAGGACGGGGACTATGTGGTCATGCCTAGGCTTCGCGGCAACGTCTCCTCCTCCGAGGTCTCCCTGCTCCCGTTTATCGACAAGCATCGCGCGACCCTCCAGCAGACGGGCCAAGGGGCGTGTCCCGAAAGATACCCCCATGAGGAGGTCTTTCCCATCACGAGAGACACAGCGTGGATGCTCGGGCTCTACGTGGCGGAGGGGTTCGCGAACCCGGCGCAACGGTCCGTGGGCTTCGCTCTCCATGCGACTCAGACTGAGTTGGTTGACCGGCTGCGCAGCGTGGCCGACCGACTCGGACATAGGCTTTGGGTCCGTCCCATCCCAGGAGAGCAGGCTGTCACAGCCCACATTGCCTCCGTGATCCTTTGTCGGTTCCTCCCCGACGCTTGCGGGAAACGGGCCCCGAACAAACGGGTTCCGGATTTCATCCTCTATCACACGGATGAGGAGATCCTGCGCGCCTTCCTGGACGGGTACATGGCCGGTGACGGATCCAGGGAACGAACCCAGCGCGGCTACGAGGTGTCCTCGTTCACGACGGTCAGCAGGACACTCGCCTTGCAGTTGCAGCTCGCCTTCGGACGTCTCGGCACCTTCGTTTCGTTGCGAGTCAAGCGTCCCGCCCAGTCGGGCATCATCCAGGGCAGGCGCGTGGTGATGAGGGAGGCGTATCGGGGTTTGTGGTGCTCCGATCCTCGCGCGCTCCGGCGGAAACGTCTGCACCGGATGGGAGATGGCCAGGCGTTCTACCTTCCGGTCAAGTCGGTGACAACAGTCCCCTACTCGGGGTCCGTTCACAATCTTGAGACGAAAGACCACACGTATCTAGTGTCGAATGCCGTAACTCATAATTGCGGCCCGAATTGTCAGACTGTGTGGATTGACTACTTCAACAACGCGGGCGGGTACATCCAGACGTCCCAGGATTTCCCGCCGCCTTTCGATTACGCGTTCTTCATCAACGCGGTCGTGCAGCCGCGTGCGGCCACGCAGTGCCCCGCGCCCGGTTCGACGTGCAATTACGCCCCGCCCTGACGCTCCGAATCCGTCAGGTTTAGGCCATCCTCGTGGCTAGGCCGCGGCGGAGCCGGACGATCTCGTGTTCGAGAAGCTGAAGCGACACTTGGAGCGCTGGGAGCGCGGCGAACGCCTCGACGACCGTGCCCTCGAGGAGCTGGAAGCGGAGTTCGAGACCTGGCTCGACACGGAGCTGGGGGACATCGCGCACCAGGCCGACGCGGGTCAGGGGGAGGCGGCCCTCGGCCGGCTCACGCGGCTCAACGCGTTTGCTTCCGCCGCAGCGACCCAACGACCCTCCTTGGCCAACGTGGTCGGCGCGAAGGCGGCCGCGTTCAGGGCCGCGTTGCAGTCCATCGGGCTGTCCCTGGGCGCGGCGGAATTCAGCATCACGCTCGGGGTGCCCGTCGCGCTCTCCGTGACCCTGTCGTTCCGCGTGACGCCCGCGGGCGAGGCGAAGCCCGAATCGGCGAAGTGAACGGATCTCGAGGCAGCCGCGAATCGTCCCGGGCTCACGTGCGGTCGCGGAGTCCGTACAGCCCGACGATGGCCCCCGCGGCCACGAACAGGAAGGCGAAGAACTGGAGGAAGTCGAGCAGCTGGGGCGTGACCCCCGAAGGAATCGCGAACCCCAGTAGGTCTCCGAGGAACGCGAAAAACGCGTACACGACGTAGAGGGCGAGGCCGAGTCCCACGAGGCCGGCGCCCGCGGCGGGGCTTCCGTGGAGGTGCGTGGCGGCCGTCCGGAGGGACGCAGCCGCGGCGGCGGACGCCGCCGTGGTGGCCGGCGCGGTGGCCAGGGCGCCTCCGGGTGGCGGCAGGTCCGCCGAGGCGTACTTCTGGCAGGAGTCGCACCACCACCGGCGGTGCGGTTCGATCCATCGCATGGTCGCCCCGCACGTCGGGCAGGCGTTCTTGGACCGCGCCGCGGCGGGCGCGTACCGCTGGCAGTAGTAGCAGTACGATCGGTTGTATTGGGAGATGAACGTGAGCTCGCGGCCGCACGTCGGGCAGGGGTGCTCGGCCCTCGGAGCGGGACGTGAGGCCTCCACGGTTTCCGTGGCGGCTGGGGCGACCACGACGCCCGCCCCGGCGGGGGCAGCCGGCGAGGGTGCGGCCTGGGGCTTCGGTTCCTCGACGAGGACCGTGGGGGTGGACGCCGCGCCGACGAGGGCCGCGGGAGGAATCTCTGCGGGCTTCTCCGTGGGTTTCTCCTCCGGTTCCGCCTTGGCGGGCTCCGCGGCCGCGAGGGGTTCGGCCTCGGGTTGCGCACGGGGCGTGGACTCCTCCTCGGGCGCCGTCCCGAGCTCACCCTCCGTTTCCAGGTCGTGCAGGTAATTGAGGAGCCGCTCCTGGAGGTCCTCCTTGGTCCCGGAGGGATTGAGGTTGTACGCCTTGCAGAGGTCGATGAGCTCGGTCTTCTTGAGGGCGAAGACCTTGACGCGAACGACGGCCGGCTTGGAGTGGGCCAGAGTCAACATCCCCAGGGAGGGTTCCGCCAGCAGGGATTCGGCAGTCGTTTCCACGGGTTCAGCGACTGGCACAGGGGCGGGCGACGGCGCCACTTCGGCGCCGGCTGGAGGCGTCGCCGGAGCAGGGGCGGCCGCGGGAGCCGATTCGGGGGACGGCTGTGGGGAGGCCGGCAAGGGGGCCGGAGTCGTGGCCGACACCAGCGTGGCCTCCGCGGGCGCGGGGGCGGGAGTGATGGCCACGGAGGCGGGCGTTGCCGCGGCGGGAGCCGTGGGCTGGGATGGCGCCGCCTCAGGCGTCTCCACGGGTGTGGGCGTCGTCGCAGACGGAGTGGGTTCCGTCGGTGGATACGCGTTGCAGCGGTAGCAGTAGAACCGATCGTACTGGATGACGTAAGAGAGGATCCCGCCGCAGGTGGGGCAGTGCTGGGCTCCGTGGTCGCCGTACCCCTCGGGCGCGTACTGTCCACAGCGGTGGCAGTAGTACCGGCGGTACTGGTCCAGGAAGGCCAGTGTGCTACCGCAGGTTGGGCAGGGAAGGTCGGCCACGAGGCGCGCAGCCGGCGCGACTCGGATAAAGGCTTTTCCGTGGTTTCCGAATTTGAGAGTGTTGGTCGCCCTCGTGCGGTCATCCCGCGGCAAACCCTTTTACAGATGGCGACGATGAGCCGGCCGCGCCACCCTAGCTCAGTCGGTAGAGCAGCCGCCTTGTAAGCGGCAGGTCGGGAGTTCAATTCTCCCGGGTGGCTTGCTCCGAAGACGGGACGCGCTCACTCGTGGTTCCCGTTGCCCCGCACCGCGTGGCGTAGGACGCGCGCCCCGAGGCGGCGGAACGCCTCCTCGACGTTGGAGCCGGTCTTCGCGGACGTCAGGAAGACGTCGGCACCGAGGACCTCGGCCGCCTGCACGGCCTCCGCCGTGCTGTAGCCGGCCTCCGCCGTCAGGTCGGCCTTGTTGATCGCGACCACGATGGGCACCTTGCCCGTGACGCCCTCCACGGCCCGGATCCAGTTCTTCAAATCCTCCAAGGTGTCCTTCCGCGTCAGGTCGGCCACGGCAAGCACCCCTTTCGCGTCGAAGAAGTAGGCGTCCTTCAGCATCTCGCGGAACCCGGGCTGGCCCATGATGTCCCAGATCATCAGGTCGACGTCCGCGTCCAGCTCCGCGGAGGGATCCACCACGCGGACGGGCTTCTTGGACACCTTGGTCCCGACCGTGGTCAGGTAGCGGTCGTCGAAGGAGTTCATCACGTAGCGGCGCACCAAGGAGGTCTTGCCTACGGCAGGGTTGCCGACGAGGCAGACCTTGGCCTTGAAGTGCTTCCGCGCCTTCACGTCGGGCTCTTCTGGGACCGTTGCGTTCATCGCATCGACCTCTCCGCTGGATGGCCAGGGCACGCGTCCGATGGTCTCACTCGCCTTCGGACGCCACCGCAGGCGTCAATTGCAGGGACATGTAGACCCACATGAGTTCCTCGCGCTCGAACTCGCTCAGGCGCGCGTCGCTCAGGTACGTCTCGTAGAGCGGGGTGATGTCGTTGTCCGCGCGGGCACTCATGGACAGGTTGAGGACGTACTCCGTGAGGAGGTGGACGCTCTCCGGCTTCAACCGGACACCGCCTGAGACCTCGACCTTGCCTGGGTCTCGCAAGAACCGCATGAGCACACCCGGCTCTGGAATGGTCGTCGTCGGAGGTGCACTTAACGTTTCCTCCGCGGTTCCACGCGGTGAAAACACAAATCGGCCGCGGGAACGAGGGGTCGCCAAGCGCAGGATTAAGATTCGAGGTCGCCTCAGGGACCGCGCATCATGGCCCCCGCCGTCGCCTCCGCCGTCGAGAGCGTCTCTGCTGTCGCCGGACCGTCTGAGCGCGTGCACGTGCTCTGGTACACGGACCCCATCAACGTCTGGTGCTGGGGTTGCGAGCCCGCAATCCGCCGCGTCGACGCGCGCTACGCGGACGACGTGCGTGTGGATCTGGTCATGGGCGGTCTGTTCGAGGACTTCGGCCCCATCATCGAGTACTGGTCGCGGATGTCCGGGGGCCGGTGGCAGGACTCCGTCCTCGCGTTCCTGAACTCCGTCGCGGCCCACCACCGGATGCCCTTGGACGTGCCCAAGATGATGACCTCCGTGGAGGACCTCAAGTCCACCTGGCCGTCCTGCATCGCGGTCAAGGCTGCGGGCCTGCAGGGTGCCGCCCGCGAGTATCCCTACCTGCGGCGGTTCCGCGAGGCCATGTACATCGAGGGTCGCACGACGACCCGACGCGACGAGCAGATCGAGCTGGCGCGGGAGATCGGGCTGGACGCGGCCGCGTTCGAGCGCGCCCTGGACGACGGCAGCGCGGAGGCCGCGTTCCAGAAGGACCTGGAGCACTGCCGCACGAAGAGCGTGACCGGATTCCCCACCTTCGAGCTGGTCCGCGGATCGGCGACCGCGCGCCTCGAGGGGTGGCAACCGTGGGACGCATTCGAAGAGGCGCTCCGCGAGTTTGCGCCGGACATCCTTCCGCGGCGCATGGACGCCACCGTGGCGAGCGTGCTGGGCGTCCTCCGCCGGTACGACCGCTGCGCGACCCTGGAGGTCGCCGCGATCCTGGGCGTCACCGACGACGAGGCGGAACTGCTCCTCGAGGAGCTTGAGGCCCGCGGGTCCATCGTGCGCCGCGAGGTGGGCACCGGACTTTTCTGGGAGGTCCCGCGTCCGGCGACTGCCCGGCTGCCCACGGAGCGCGGGGACGCGCCCGGGACCTGACGCGCTTCCGGAGAGGCGCTCCCCTCCCGGCGGAAATTTCGTCACGGTTAAATACAGCGTTATACAGTTAGACCTCCTGGCCTGGCCGAGCGGGCCCTTTCCATGCTCCAACCTCAGGAAGTCATCGTGGCGAAGCTGTTGCCGACGATCCGCGCCCGGCTCGCCAAGGAACTCCTCCGAACCTACAAGATGAAGCAGATCGAGGTGGCCCGGGCCATGGGGATCACCCAGGCCGCGGTGAGCCACTACAACACGCAGAGCCGCGGCGTAGACCACGACATGCTGCGCCGCTTCCCCGAGATCAAGGCGTTCGTGGACAGCCTCGCGGGCAGCATCGCCCACGGAATGTCCATGTCCCAGCAGATCTCCACGATCAACGACTTCTGCGCGAACCTCATGCAGACCGCGCGCTTCTGTGACTACCACAAGAGCCTCGGGGACATCGATCCCACGTGCACGGCGTGCTTCCAGGCGCCGCCGAAGCCGTAGCCGGCCGCCCGGTCCTCATCCGCTGCGCCGCTCGATGGCCGCCTTCATCTTGTCCACGAAGACGTCCTCGTCGAACTCCCGCGCCCGGGCCACGCACGCCTCGCGCATGGACGCGAGCGCGGCGTCGTCGAGCTGGCGAATGGTGCCGGCGAACGCCTCGGGTGTCGGCGGGAGCAGGTAGCCCGTCTTCCCGTGCACGACGGTCTCGCGGTAGCCGCCCTCGTTCGTCGCGAGGACGGCCTTCCCCGCGGCCATGGCCTCCACGGGCGTGATCCCGAAGTCCTCGTCCAACGCGGTGGTCACGAACCCGCGGCAGCGGGCGTACAGCTCCGCGAGCTCCGCATCGGAGACCTCTCCGAGGAGCGTGACGTTCGGCGGAGGGTGCAGCGTGGCCACGTAGCGCTCGGTCAGGTCCCCCTTCGAATATCCGCCCACGAGGACGAGCTTCTCCGACGGCAGCTGGCGGAAGGCCTCGAGCTGGAGCTGGATTCGCTTCTCCGGGTAGAGGCGGCTCACGGAGAGCCAGAAGTCCCCGATTTCCCGGAAGCCCAGTCGGGAGGTCCGGACCGGCGGATAGATGACGTCCGACTCGCGACCGTAGTATCGCCGCACGCGCTCGCGCACGTTCTCGCTGATTGCGGTGATCCGGTCGCAGTGGCCCACGGCGCGCCGCTCCAGCGCCGCGTGGGAGCGGATCCAAAGGCTTCCCGCGAAGCGGCGCAACGCCCGCTGTCGGGCCAGCGTGGCCTCCCGCTGGTCGTAGAACATCCGCGTGGGCGTGAGGCAGTAGTACAGGTTCGGGTGGTGGCGCTTGGCCGCGAACGGCGCCCAGTTCCCCGTGAGCACGTAGAAGTCGTACCCCGGGAAGCGGGCGCGCAGGAACCGCCAGCTGGCGTGCATCTGCTTCATCGGGGGACCGGGTCGCAGAGGGCCCAAGGGGATCACATGGACGCCCTCGAAGCCCGCGCGGGCCGGAAGCTGAGGGTCGAACTCCGTGGTGATGAGGTCCGCGCCGAGACGCTTCGCGAAGGTGAGGGCGACGCGCTCCCCGCCGCCGACCGTCTGCAGGTAGTCGTAGAAGACCGCGAGCTTCACACCGTCACCGGCATCCCGCCGAGAACGCCCGTGCTCCGCCTCGTCCCACGGCTCAACCCTCCAGGATCCTCCGGAAGGGCGGGCCGTACCTCCGGAGCCATCGGCCCACCTCGGCCGCGCTCGCGATCCGGGCCGCGCTCCGCAGACGTCGTGTCCTCAAGGCCGTTCCGATACGAGCGTATGCATCGAGTCGGGCCCGCGCGTGGACCTTCATGGATCTGCCCGCGTTCTCCCCCGGTGCGCCGTCCGCGCCCGCGACGGGCCGTCCCGGGAACTTGGTGGCGGCGAGACGGAGCGTGTTCCATGGGATGCCCATGGCCACGTAGCGCCACGGGTAGTTCTGGACCAGGTTCCACACGCGGTTTCGCTCGCACTGGTATTGCCTCCAGGGGGACCGGTGGGCCATAGAACCGGAGTATTTGTGATATACGACGGCTCCCGGGGCGAAGCGCGACTGCCATCCAGCGAGCCGGGCCCGCCACGCGAGGTCCACGTCCTCGTAGTACGCGACGAAATCCTCATCGAACAGGCCCACCCCTTCCAGGAGCTGTCGCCGGTACAGGGCCGCGCCGCCGGAGGGGCCGAAGACGTCCGCATGGGCATCCCACTGCCCTTCGTCGGGCACGTTCCAGCTCCGGTCCATCGAGCTCCCATCCCGGGCGATTACAATCCCCGTCGAGTTCAAGTATCTGGGCCGGTCCATGAAGAGCATCTTCGAGGCGACCATCCCCACGTGCGGATCTTCTGCGGCCGCAACCAGGGACGACAGCCACTCCGGGTCCACGCGCACGTCGTTGTTCAAGGCGATGATGAAGGCGGACCGCGGGTCCTCGAGGGCCCGGGCGAATCCCGCGTTCATCCCGCGGGCGAAGTGGAGGTTCTCCGGCAAGCGGAGGAGCGCGGCCTCGGGGAACTCGTCGTCGACGATCCGCCACGACTCGTCCGGCGAGGCGTTGTCCACGACGAGGACGCGCACCTCGAGGTACGTCTGGGCGAAGAGGGACCGGAGGCATTCGCGGAGGTAGTCGTGCCCGTTCCAGTTGAGCACGATCACGGTGGCCTGGGAGCCCATGGTCCCGCTGCGGTAGGGTGGGAAGGGATTAGTACTTCGCGGGCGCCGCCTCGGCGCCCGCGTCGAGGCGGCCGACCAGGTCCCGCATACGTTCCACGAAGCGCTGGGCGTCGAAGGCCTTCGCGCGCTCCTCGCACGCGGGCCGCATCCCCGCGACCCGGTCCGGCGTTCCTTCCTGGATGGCGGCCACAATCGACTCAGCGGTCGCGGGTACGAGCCAGCCCGTGCGGCCGGGGATCACGGTCTCCCGGTAGCCGCCTTCGTCCACCGCGACGACCGCCTTCCCGGAGGCCATGGCCTCGACCGGTGTCAGGCCGAAGTCCTCGTCCTGGGACGTAGCCACGAGCCCGCGGCACGTCGCGTAGAGCTCGCGGAGCTGCGCGTCGTCCACCTCACCGAGGAACTTGACGTTGGGCGGCGGATTCAGGGACCGCAGGAACGTGCGCGAATCGACGCCGACCTGAGGGCCGCCGGCGACGACGAGTCGTTCCCCGGGCAGTCTCCGGAAGGCCTCGACCTGGAGCCCGATCCGCTTCTCGTGGCTCAGCCGGTTCACGGAAAGCCAGAAGTCGCCAACCCGGGAGTAGCGGTGGCGGGACACGTCCACGGGGGGATAGACCACATCCGCGGTCCGGTGCAGGTAACGCTTCACGCGGTCCGCCACGTTGCGGCTGTTGACCACGATGCGCTGGACCGCGGCCACGTCGGCCTCGTACTTCGGGCGCGTGCGTCGGATCCACGTCCGGGCGGCCACGCGCTTCGCGGGGCCGAGGTCCGCGAGGAACGTCTTCTCCAGATCGTAGAACACGCGGGCGGGGGTGTGGCAATACCACAGGTTCGGCGTGTGGGTCTCCGCCGCGGCGATGGCCCAGTTCCCCGAGAACACGTAGGCGTCGTGGTCCGGGATCTCCGCGTGGTGGAACGCCTTGGCCTGCCGCGTCTGGCGGATCAGCGGCGTCTTCGGGACCTTGGCCAGCTCCGTCACGCGGACGTCCGCGAAGCCCGCTCTCCTCGGGATCTCCGGGTCCAGGTCCGTGACGTACAGGTCCGCCCCGAGGCCCCGGGCCAGGGTGAGGACGACGCGTTCGCCTCCACCGATGAAGCTCATGTGGTCGTGGAGGATCGCGACGCGCATAGGTTGCCGCGGCATGGGCCGCGGGACGATAAAGGGTTGGCCCTCAGCACGATCCGTCGCAGCCCCAGGCGATCAAGTAGGCCTGCGCATAGCCGTCGTCGTACACCTTGATGAAAGGCGAGTCGTCGAACTTGGCAATGGCCGCGGGGGACATGGGAACCGCGGGCTGCCACACGCGGAGCTCCACGCCCTGGGTCTCCACGAGGTCCAGCCAGACGTAGGTCGCGTTCCGGACGCCCGAGGGCGAGGGGATGCTGACCAGGCCCGGCTCCGCCCCGGCCCACGTCGTCGCGAAGAACGGCGCCACCGTGGTGTCCCACGTGGCGTTCACCCCGCCGAAGCCGAAGAGGGCCGTGGAGGCCATGTGGTCCGCCGCGACGAGGCCGCCCATGCGGCCGCGCGCCCAGAGGACGCCCTCCATGGCCACGGGCGGCGTGGACTCGTTCCATCCCGCGACGAAGCTGGGGGGCGGGATCGCGAAGGCGAAGTTGCCCGCGAGGAGGAGGATGCCGGCGGCCACGGCCACGGTGCGACGCCTCCTCGACGGCGACGCGAGGTCTAGGAGGCGGAAGAACCCGAGGCCGGCCAGGAGGGCCACGGGGACGACGAGGTACTCGATGTGGCGGTATGGGATGAGCACGCGGGTGGCGACCACGCTGCCCGCCACGGCCGACGCGGAGAGGGCGAGGAACCACGCGGAGGTCGCGACGTGGGTCTCCAGGAAGTCGAAGAACTTGCGCCCCGCGGATGCGAACGCGGCCAGGATGAGGAGAGGCGCGAAGTCCATCAGGACCAGGGGCGGCAGGGCGACCGACGTCCCGGGCACGGCACCCAGGATCGTGGCCGCCCCCAGCCCGTAGACGAAGGCCAGGGCCAGGGCGAACATGGTCAGGGAGTATCGGAGGGTCGGGTACCGCGGTCGGTAGCGCCAGGCGATCCGGCGTCTCGCGAGGACCACGATGGCCATCAGGACGAGCAGCCCGGCGAACGCGACGAGGAGGAGCCACCAGGGCTGCACGTTCACGTCGACGAGGATGTTGTCCCGGAACGGCGTGGCGTACCCGAGCCAGTACGAGAACGTGGCGGCCAGGAGGAACACCGCGTAGAACGTCTGCCGCTTCGCGGCCGCGTTCCAGACGAACGGCCGGAGGAGTCCGCGCAGGACGAGGGTGCCGAGGAC
>DUJI01000248.1 GCA_013329855.1 Thermoplasmata archaeon
GATGGCATTCGGTGGCGATCCCCACGGGGTCCGTATCCTCAATGGCAGCGGGGGCCGGTCGCGGCCCCGCGGGCCGGTTGTCCGCAATCCGAGACTCCGCGACCGACTGGTGCTGCCTCGGCAACCGCAAGGGAGACGCTTGCGCCCTCTCCATGGACGCGCGCGAAGGTGATCATAAGTGGCCGGTTTGGACTAATATGGTGACCACGCTCGACGTGACCTGTCGGCCGGGTGGCGCAAACCACATGAGGCCGAGCCAAGGTGGTGTCGGGGGCAACCCATGAAGGCGATTCGATGCACACGATACGGACCTCCGGACGTCCTCCAGCTCCAGGACGTGGAGAAGCCCGTTNNGGCGACCACCGCGCTGCAGGGACTGCGCGACAAGGGAAAGATTCGGGCTGGCCAGAGGGTGCTCGTCAACGGCGCGTCCGGCGGCGTGGGCACGTTCGCCGTGCAAATCGCGAAATCCTTCGGGACCGAGGTCACCGGGGTGTGCAGCCCCCGCAATCTGGACGCGGCGCGTTCCATCGGCGCGGACCACGTCATCGACTACACGCGAGAGGATTTCGCCCGGAACGGGCAGCAGTACGACCTGATCTTCGATGTCGTCGGCAATCATTCGGTGTCTGCGTACAAGCGCGCGCTGACGCCCGGGGGGAGCTGCGTCATCGCCGGTTTCGGGTTCCCTTCCCTGTCCCTCGCGCGCCTGCTCGGCCAGCTGATTCTCGGACCCGTCCGGTCGCGAATGGGCGACAAGAAGGTCGGCTTCATGGGGATCGCCAAGTTCAACCCCAAGGACCTCGACTACCTTGGCGGACTCTTGGACGCCGGGAAGGTCGTGCCTGTGATCGATCGCCGTTATCCGCTGCATGAGACGGCCGAAGCGTTCCGGTATCTCGGGGAGGGGCACGCCCGCGGGAAGGTCGTGGTCACCGTGGACCACGACGGACGCGCCCCGTGAATGGTCGCGCCTCCGGAGTCCGCCCGCACCGTCCGTCCGCGGCTCAGTGCGCGCGTCGGACCGTGATCACCGTCGTCCCTTCGGGAGTGGTCTGGGCCGAGAGGGCCCGGTGACCCAGGAGGCGCGCTAGCGCGGGGAGGTCTGCCTTGGCCGCGGGATTGCGGGCCACGACCTGCAGGACGCCCCCGACCGGAATGGCGCCCACCTCTGCATCGACTTCACCAACCTAGACTGGAGGATCATCAAGGCCCTCCGGTACAACGCGTTGAAGCTTCTGTCTCGGCCCGCGAAGGAACTGGGCGTGACCACGAAGACCGTCCGCCGGCGCTTCGAACGCATGACGGAGAACAATGCGGTGATCATCGTGCCGCTGGTGAACCCCGCGGACATCCCGGGCACGATCACACACACGATGCTCCTCCACCCGTCGCCGGACCAACGGAACGAGACCCTCGCGCAGGCAATGAACGCGTCCAAGGACTCCTGTTTCCTCGCGGTCGCGTCCTCCCCCGGGAACACGATGGTCTGCCTCTCCGCGCGGACGCTGGCCGAGGCCGAGAACAGCCTCATCCGGGCCCGGAAGATCGAGGGGATGACGGACGTCAAGCTGCTCATTCAGAAGGAGATGCGAGAGTACACCCAGTGGCTGGATTCCGCCATCGATCGGAAGACCGCCGAGACGGCGGGCACGAGCCCGTAAACGCTTATACAGAGGGAAACCAAGTCGACGTGCGTGTCGCCGCGTCACTCGCCCTCGGCCTTCTTCAGAGTGATTCGCACCATCCAGCAGGACCGGGTGCCGCAAAGGCAGCTTTCAAGTTCGGGTCCACTCTTAGGGGTGAGCCTCCATGAAGTCGACGTGGTGCGCCGGCGGCCACAAGGACATCGAGGAGACCTCGCTGCGCTACACCGCGACAGCCCCGCGACAGTGCTCGGGCTTCGTGATGCAAGGCGGCGTCCTGTTTCCCTGCGACTGCAGCTGTCACTCCACATCGCCTATCAACAGGCCTTGATGGCTGACCCGGGCAAAGAACGAGGGCCGCGCCCGCGTTGCGATGCTTGAGCGGGGCGACCTCCGCCTCGTGCTCAGCCAACCGAACCCCCAAGGAGGAGGCGGCCAACCCATGCCCGACGGAACACCGCAGGAGCCGGGCGGCTGGAACCGCTTCTCCGTCGAGGCCCAGGACCTTGCCGCGACGGTTGCGGCCCTGCGGGACGCTGGTGCGCGCTTCCGGAACGAGATCGTCACAGGAGCCGGCGGAAAGCAGGTCACCGTCGAGGACCCTTCCGGCAATCCGGTCGAGCTGCTCGAGCCGACAATCTCCGAGGCCCGCCTCGGCTCGAAACCGTGAACGGGCGCACTGCGGCCCCCGCTTTCTCGCGTGATGTATATCGGAAAAAGCAAAACCCCCTTTCCGGCTTCCCGAACGGGGTGATTCGTTGGCCTACCCGCGGCTGCACGTCCTGGAACAGGCGGATCTCGAGGCGATCGACCTAGCGACACGAGACCTGCTCTCGCATTCGGGACTCCACGTCCACAGCGCCCTCGCCCGCGAGGCCCTCCGGGCGGCCGGCGCAGACCTTGTCGACAGCGGTCCGCGCGTCCGGATTCCCGAGGCCCTGCTCGACGAGAACCTACGCAAGGCGCCGCACGAGATCCATCTCGCGTCCCGCGACGGGAAGCGTGACCTCCGCGTCCCGGACGGACGCACCCACGTATGCACGGACGGCTGCGGCGTCCACGTCCTGGACCTCGAGACGGGTGAGCGACGGGAGAGCACGACGAAGGACCTGGCGGACCTCACGCGGGTCGCCGACGGCCTCGGCCCGCTCGACTACCAGTGGCCCATGTGCGTCGCGGGCGACGTGCCCAGCGAGATCCACGGCCTTGTCGAGGCGGCGACCGCCCTCGAGAACACGACGAAGCACATCCAGCACGAGGCCCTCTCCGCGAAGGAGGCGGAGGCCATGACGGACATGGCCGCGGCCATCGTCGGCGGACGAAGGGAGCTGCGGCGCCGACCGATCATCTCCTCGATCCAGTGCCCGGTGAGCCCCATGGTTCTGGAGGAGGGCTCCACGGACGCGCTGATGGCCTTCGGCCGCGCCGGCGTCCCGGTCGCCCCGATGTCCATGGTCCTCATGGGCGGGAGCAGCCCCGTGGACCTCGCGAGCGCGCTGGTCGTGAGCAACGCGGAGATCCTGGCCTCCGTCGTCGTCTCCCAGGTCACGGCCCCCGGAGCGCCCATCTTCTGGAGCATCGCCTCCGGCCCCATCGACATGCGGTCGGGCTCCTTCGGCGCGGGCTCACCGGAGATGGCCGTCCTCAGCGCCGCGGGGACCGAGCTCGCCCGCCACTACGGCCTCCCCTCCCTCATCGCCTCGCTGGGGTGCGACGCGGACACGCCGGGCTTCCAGGCGGCCATGGAGAAGATGGGGACCGGCATGTTCTCCCTGCTCACGGGCCCCGACACGGTCTCCGGCATCGGCGGGCTGGACACGGACAACACGATGAGCCTGGAGCAACTGGTCCTCGACGCGGAGATCGTGGGCTACATCCAACGGGTCATGCAACCGGTCCCGGTGAGGGAGGACGCCATCCACCTCGACATGCTCAAGCGGGTCGGACCCGCGGGCAACTACCTCAAGGAGAGGCACACCCTCCTCCACTTCAAGGAGGCGCTGTGGTCCTCCAAGCTCCTGCTCCGGGAAGGATTCGTGGAGGGCCATCCGAACGAGGAGCGGGTGCGGACTCGCGCACGGGCCCGCGTCCGTGAGCTCCTCGCGGAGCACGAGGTCGCGCCGCTGGATGCCGACGTGCACCAACGGATCTGGGAGATCGCGAGGCCCGGATGCTAGGTCCGAGGGCTGCGGTCACTCATCGGCTGCGCGTTCAGTGAGAGCGAGGGCTCGCCTGCCGAGGCACGAGTCAGCCCTGCGAAGGCGCCTGGAACGCATGGCGAAGGTCCTGGGGGTGGTAGAAACGGCCTGTGCTCTCCACTCCATGAACGAGCTCCACCACCTTCGCGTTCCGCGGGGTCGGAACCCCGAGTTCTCGGCCGCGGCGCACGATCTCTCCATTGAGGTAGTCGATCTCCGTGGGCCGGCCCCGGCGCAGGCTCTGGAGCGTGGAGCCGAGGACGGGCCAGTCGTTCCCCAGGTTCCCCGCGCGGGAGGCGAAGAGGCGAGCCGCGACCGGCGTGGGGAGCCGCGTGAGCAGGCGCAGCGTGCGCACGGACACGTCCCTCAGCGGCTCGAGCGCGATCCCCGCCCGCTCGGCGACGGCCACGCCCTCGCGCATCAAGGACACCGCGAGGGACCG